>NZ_QUJT01000047.1:0-527 GCF_003480955.1 Clostridium sp. AM27-28 | reverse complement strand
ATCCACTCAAGTTCGTTCATGGAATCCTTATTTTTTTCAAGTTCATCTCTGGCTGTTGCGTAATATGATTTTTTGAAAAGCATATCCCATGAAAGATATTTTGCCATACAGTCAAACTGCTTATCAATCAGCTCATACTGGATACTGCCTACGGGAGAACCACCTACAACAATTGTGCCAACTTTTTTGTTTTTTAACTGCAATCCACGGCAGTAGCACTTATCAATGATAAGTTTCAATTGTGCTGACATTCCCCACCAATAAACTGGTGTAGCAAAAAGAATCATATCTGCGGCAGCAATTTTATCAATTGTAGAATTTGTATCATCCTTATCGACGCATCCCTTGGAGCATTGACAGACACCACATCCCTTGCATGGTGCAATGTTGAGTTTGTCGGGTTCAATGATTTCAATTTTATTCTTTTCTGACGCTCCTTTTATAAATGCATTGATTGCTGCCAGCGTATTTCCTTTTCTGGCACTTCCATTAATGATTACAATTTTCATGCGTGTATCCTCCAACTT
>NZ_QUJT01000046.1:0-530 GCF_003480955.1 Clostridium sp. AM27-28 | reverse complement strand
GAAGGAAATGACCCATGCTTACGAAAAGCAGTTGAGGAATTGGGGGCATGGATTGGAAACAGTGGAAATGCACTTGTTTACGGTGGTTCTAAAGGTGGTTTAATGGGAGCATTGGCAGACAGTGTATTGAAGGCAGGCGGTGATGTTACGGGTGTTGAGCCGAATTTTTTTATTGAAAATGAGTTTCAACATGATGGACTGACAAAACTGATTGTGACTAAGGATATGTCTGAGAGAAAAAACAAAATGATTGAGTTAGGAGAAGCCTTTATTGCCTTCCCGGGCGGCACGGGAACATTGGAGGAAATTGCAGAGGTAATGTCGAAGGTGTCTTTGAAACATCTGGAGGCACCCTGCATTCTCTACAACCTGAACGGTTACTACGATGATTTGAAAGCACTTCTAAATCATATGATTGAAAAAGGACTATCTTCTAACGAGCGACAGGAGGGAATCTTTTTTGTTGAAAATCTGGATGATATAAAGCGAATCTTGAGACGGGCATAACTTATGTTTGCACAGTAAAATGG
>NZ_QUJT01000045.1:328-539 GCF_003480955.1 Clostridium sp. AM27-28 | reverse complement strand
GGTTATGCTTGTTATAGATCTCGTCGTAAAGTGGTACAAGATCAGGATATTTTCCGGCGATATAATCCATAATTGTCTTTTTGAAACCGCCTCGAAGATTGAGATTTTCGATCCAGAACAGATCGCACTGATCCTTTACCCGCTCAAATATTGCTTCAAAATCCGTGATACCGGGGAATACCGGGGATACGAAACAGACTGTACGGATACC
>NZ_QUJT01000045.1:0-318 GCF_003480955.1 Clostridium sp. AM27-28 | reverse complement strand
GGGGAATACCGGGGATACGAAACAGACTGTACGGATACCTGATTCATATACCTGCTTCATAGCAGAGATACGGCGCTCAATGCTAGAAGCAGAGTCCATATCGTTCTTGAAATTTTCATCTAGTGTGTTGATCGACCATGAAACGGTTACACGTCCAAGCTTCTTCAGCAGATCAATATCCCGTACCACAAGATCCGACTTTGTGCAGATCAGAATATCTGTGTCACTGCCGATCAGCTGCTCCAGAAGTTTTCTGGTATTCCCGAATTGCTCCTCCTGTGGATTGTAGCCATCTGTCACAGAACCGATGACCACCCG
>NZ_QUJT01000044.1:0-552 GCF_003480955.1 Clostridium sp. AM27-28 | reverse complement strand
AAGCAGGGGGTCAAGAGTTCGAATCTCTCCATCTCCATTTGCCGAAAGCAACTGAATGAAAGCGAGTCGAAGACGAAACTTGAATTTAGTGCGAGGCAGTTCACGAACCTTAACGAACGCAAGTGAGTTTAGTTGAGTGAACATACTATGTACCTTGAAAACTGCATATTGAAAATCTGATACAAAGTTCAAACTGAAAAGTTTGAAACAAATATCAAGACATCCGAGGTGTTACACAAAAGTGTAACCAAACAAACCAAAAACAAGCAATTATTAATTGTAAACACCATAAGCCAAAGATGCAACGCTATGCATCTGAGAGGAACACCGTACCCGCGGTGTGAATCAATTGGTTAAGCTAATAAGAGCGCAGGGTGGATGCCTTGGCACTAAGAGCCGATGAAAGACGTGATAAGCTGCGAAAAGCTTCGGGGAGGAGCAAATATCCATCGATCCGGAGATATCTGAATGGGGAAACCCGGCTGAGAAGACCTCAGTTATCCATACGCCAATACATAACGTATGGAAGGGAACCCGCTGAACTGAAACATC
>NZ_QUJT01000043.1:0-559 GCF_003480955.1 Clostridium sp. AM27-28 | reverse complement strand
GGGCATAGATTCAAATCCGAAAACTCAGTCATTATTTTCTCGGTAACTTTCTTAAATGGTGCTGTAAGATAATGCGGAAGAACATAGAAATCAATCAAATCAAGCCCTGCATCATCTTCTTGTGAGTAGTCCTCTGGCTTTTCATCCATTTGCTCGATATATTGGATGCTTGGAGCGCATATAATTGCGCCTGCCGACTCGCCGATCATCAATTTTCCATTTGCCAATTCCTTTTTCAGCAGTCCATCAGTTCCCGTTTTACGGAGCTGGTCCATAAGAAAGAAAGAATTTCCGCCGGTAAAATATATCACATCTGCTTCTTCAAAAACAGACTGTATCGTTGAATAAGCCTCCGTTGAAATATCAATTTCAGTTACGATTGCTCCCAACTTTTTGAATAATTTTCGAGCCGAGCCGACATAACCGGTGTAGCCTTCACGCAGTGAAGCTGTTGGAATAAATGCGACTTTCTTATTTTCAATTTCTTCCTTTATCAGACTTCCCACACTTGAAAAGTGCGAACATAAAAATAGTTTCATCAATATTCTCCTTTATAAAT
>NZ_QUJT01000042.1:371-626 GCF_003480955.1 Clostridium sp. AM27-28 | reverse complement strand
GGATCACCTCCTTTCTAAGGAAGAAGAAGTAAGGGTTTTATATACTGTTGAGTGTTTAAGGTCCGTAAGTGCACCTCGCGAACAAGTTCGCTCGGTCGCGGCGTTCGCCGCTTATAAAACCGAAAACCAAAAACTGCTTATGAAAGTAAACTTTCAACACAGTTTCTGATTTTGTTTTTGCACTTACTCATTACAACACGAAATTTCCGGTGTCGATGCGCTTAGGGGACACACCCGTTCCCATCCCGAACACGA
>NZ_QUJT01000042.1:0-361 GCF_003480955.1 Clostridium sp. AM27-28 | reverse complement strand
GGGGACACACCCGTTCCCATCCCGAACACGATGGTTAAGACCTAAGCGGCCGATGATACTATGCTGGAGACGGCATGGGAAAGCAGGTGGATGCCGGATTCATTATGGGGGTGTAGCTCAGTTGGGAGAGCACCTGCCTTGCAAGCAGGGGGTCAAGAGTTCGAATCTCTCCATCTCCATTCGTGACTGTACATTGCAGTTCGGAAACAAAGTTTCCTCACTCACGTGCAGGCACGTTATGAAAACAAAATATTACGAAAGCTTATGAAAGCAAGCTTTCAACGCATTCGAAACATTTTGTTTTCGCAATGTACCTTGAAAACTGCATATTGAAAATCTGATACAAAGTTCAAACCGAGAG
>NZ_QUJT01000041.1:391-684 GCF_003480955.1 Clostridium sp. AM27-28 | reverse complement strand
ACATTCTCTGATTGAAAATGGCAAGTGCCTGTTAAAGTTCCATATCCTGTTGTTTGTGTTTCGTCTGTTCCTGGGCAGTTCTTTGTGCTTTTTTCTCGTCTGCCTTATCCTGCAAGACTTCCTTGATAGGCTGCTTCTTGGGCGGCTCTTTACTTTCCTCTGTGCCGGGTGTAGCTTTCCGTACCCAGTAGCGGATGTCCCGCAACTTCTTCAAATCAGCCTGTACCTCGGTCAAAGGTTCTTTCAGCTCTGCGATTTCGCTGAGAAGTTTTTCCTGCTCCTCTTGCAGCTCA
>NZ_QUJT01000041.1:0-381 GCF_003480955.1 Clostridium sp. AM27-28 | reverse complement strand
CTGCTCCTGTTGCAACTCATTTTTCGTTTTATCCTTATCGTCCGGGTGCTTGGCAAGGTAGTCAGCGGCTTTCTCATACCGGGCAACCTCCGGGTGTTCCTGTTTGAATTTCCCCTTTATTTTCTTAAAAAATATCTTCTGGTACTTCTCATAGACAGCCTTACATTCCTTGCAGTCTGTCCGGCTGGCAAGAATCCCGTCAATCACTTTGCTCCGGGCTTCCTTTGGCTTCATCTGATTGCGGTAATCTGCGGCTGATTTCCCGGAAGATTCCAGAAATGCTTCTAAGTCCTCCACAGTGGAAAGCCCCTTTTGCCGGAGATAGGATAGGGCTTCGCTGACTGCCTTTAAGTCCTGTGAAGTCCCCCGGTTCTGTCCAGC
>NZ_QUJT01000040.1:0-1010 GCF_003480955.1 Clostridium sp. AM27-28 | reverse complement strand
GATGAAAGATAGAAGTAGAAGAAATTCAGTGTGCAGTTTTGAAGGTATATAAAGAAGACCGTTGTACAGAAATGTATGGCGGTTTTTTTGTGTAATAGGGAATTCCAAGGAATTTCCTATTACACGCTCTTTTAGACTAAAAAATTATAAACGAAGTAGTCTCTAAAAGAGCATTTCCCCCTTACCCCATAAATTTGTTGATTTTCAAATCTATGCAGCTGATTTTATTTTCATCACATTCAGCTTTGACAGATATTCCTTAAGTTTTTCATAATGGCGTTGCTGGACTGACTTTCGATGTCCTTTACCGGCGACAAACGTTGTTTCATCCAACTGCCAGATTTCTGCGTATTTCGATGCGGCTTCCTTTAAGTATTCTGGCGAGTATTCTGTATTAATACTGAACTTTATCCCCGTGTATTGAAGCTCAAGATTAATTTCCTGAAACAGGGAAGTGAGTTTCTCAAACAGGCGGTATCTGGATTTTTTAGTCGCTTTCTTCCATACCCATTATTAAAATTATATATTATGTACAGTTTTGAAAAATGGCACACCGCAATCTCGTTACTGTAGTGTTTGGAAAGAGAAAAGAGCAAATAGTTGTATATATGATAATAGAAGAAAATGACGCAAAATAAATCAGCAGCATTTCTGCAAGAAGGATCAAAATAAGCTGGTGGGAATGCTGCTGATTTTTTAATCTAGTATGTGCGAAATAAATAGAAATGACAAAATATTCTAAAAAATCACAACAAAATAAAAAGAATAACAAATATAGAAAAATCGTTGACAATCCTTGGAAACTCTGGTATCATAACATACGTCCTTGAGACAAGGGCAAATCAATCGAAGAAATAAGAGCGGAAACGCAAACGGGTTTCTGAGAAAGATTAAAAATAAAATAAAAAAAATTGTTGACAAAGTCAATTGCTTATGATAATATAAATAAGCTGCCGATGAGGCAACAACAAAGAACCTTGAAAACTGAACAGTATGTAAAACCCTGAAAA
>NZ_QUJT01000004.1:0-252189 GCF_003480955.1 Clostridium sp. AM27-28 | reverse complement strand
AGGTCGGTACCAGCCGGTGTGGTGATGTGAGCCATCTTATGACCTCTCCAGATTGCCTGCAGCTTCTCGCCGTCTGCGTAAACTGCTTCATAATCTGCCAGTGCGCCGCCTCTTGTGAAGTTATCGATGCTTCTTAAGCAGATGGAAACCTCGCGAAGTTTCTTCTGGTTGATGAGCTCTTTCAGGTGGTTATTGTAGATAGCTGCACCGGATGCGGTGGTCATGCCGACAAATACATCGCAGGCATCCATGCCAAGCTCTAGTGACTTCGGGAAAATGGTTGCTTTGTCTTTTCCACGAATCGGCATCATGTATACGCCGTACTCAGCGCCGCAGTTTAAAGCGGCTGCTGCCATCGCCTGGGTCATTCTCTCGTCGGTTTGAGGGTCAACGACAATCAAAACTTCCTCGCCCGGTTTAACAGCCATCAGGTTGCCAAGAAGATACTGTGCACGTTCCATACATTCGATAATTCTGTTATCACTCATAGTTTTAATCTCCTTTTCTTGTTTTGTCTGGTTTCCTTAAATTTTTGCACCTTTGCAAGTGGGAATTATTTCTGTTTTTTTCCTTTTTATCCGGAAAACGTGGACTTTTCAGAACCGGGTGTTCCATATTCCATCTTTGATTCACGTTCTGCACAAATTTGTCGTTTCCCCGCTTTCCGGGTTCCATACATAACTACTGCCCAGATATATTTCACATTTCATACGAATCCGGGATGTCTCTTTCTAAAACTCAAGCTGCCTTTTTGGCTTCTCCCTGATTGAAAATCTCGTGATCCAGTTCGCCCTCCATCTGAGAAATGCAGACAGATGCTACCAGGTCACCTACAGAGTTAGTAGATGTGTGAATCTGGTCGATGATACGATAGATTCCAGCTACCAGTGCGTATGCATCCAGCGGAAGTCCCATCTGCGTCATCAGGGTTAAGCTGATAACCAGACCAATCTGCGGAGTTGCTGCACAGCCAACGCTTAAGAAGGTTGCCTGTACAACCAGCATAATCTGCTGCTGAATACTTAACTCTACGCCGTACAGCTGTGCGGCAAAGAGAACAACGATACCAAAGTATGCACACGTTCCGTTCATCTGAGCGGTACATCCAAGTGGAAGTACGAAACTCGCAATATCTCTCGGAACGCCCATCTTCTTCGGTGCTACTTCCATTGATACCGGAAGAGCTGCTGAAGAAGTACAGGTACTAAATGCGATCATCCAAGGTTCAAACGCTTTGCGCCAGAACTTCATCGGATTTACCTTTCCAATCACGATAAGGAAAATGCTGTATCCAACAGTACTCATGATAATGCAGGCAAGATAATCAGTTAAGATGAATTTCAGAACCGGTCCGAAGATGGCAACGCCATATTTTGCAAGTGCTACAGTCATCAAACTGAATACGCCGTAAGGGATGATTCCAAGAATCATGTCGATAACCTTAAACATCGTCCGTGAACAAAGGCTGATGATGTCACATAACTGCTGTGCTTCCTTGCCAATGCTGATGATGGCAAATCCAAGAAACAGGGAAAAGACGATAATCTGCATCATCTCGCCGCTTGTCAGTGCCTGAAATGGGTTGGACGGAATTAAGTCGAGCAGTGTCTGGTAGATACCCGGAAGTTCTTTCACCTCCATTGCTGTCTCTGCCGTTCCCAGCTGCAAGCCACGTCCCGGTTTGATGATATTGGCAAGTATCAGACCGATGGTTGCTGAAATACCGCCAGTTGCTAAAAACCAGATGATGGTTTTAACGCCGATGCTTCGAAGTTTCTTGATATCGCCCAGCGAAAGTGCCGCGTCGATGATACAGAAGAACACCAGCGGGACGACAATCATCTTGATCAACTTGATAAACAAATCTCCGATGAACTGGAAGAACGGAAGGACATATCCGTTAATGATCTCATTCTCCACGCCGCCCATAAAATTTAAGACGTAACCAAACGCGATACCTGCAAACAATGCAATGAATATTTTCACGTACAACGGAGTTTCTTTTTTCTCCGCCCCATTTTTAGTTTTCTCCACCATGTGATACCCCCTTATGTAATGGTTTTTTATTTCTCGTGTTCCTCATGAGGTTTGACTACATAGTATCAAAAAGCCAGATTATTATAAACAAATATATCGAATTGCGAATAAGTTATAATAATTCAGTGATACAGAGTTAGTTCTGACTTACTTTTTAGGTATTGTCTCCATAATAAAAACAATTTTATTTTTGCAAATCAATTCCGTACTGTTTTCTGTAAAATACTAAAAGCGGGTAAAAGTTTTTTCGCTTTTACCCGCTTCTTGCTTGAACCTTCTTCTTAAAGGTTTCTATTTTATTTCGTCTGCATCATCTGATTTTTTAGAAATGGCATTACATATGAACCAGCTTAGCTTTTACTGGTTATCCGAAACATAAACCGCTGCTTCTGTTCCTGCAGTCGAACCAAACACAACCGCCTCGGTCAGCTCATTGCCGGAGAGCACACCTTCACCGTCTACTGCCGCTGACAGGATCGGACCTGCTGCATAAAGACCATTGATCAGCTCGCCGCTATCTTTGTTTAGCTGTTCCGCATTGTTGCTGACAACCAAGGCAGCTGCCTTTCCATCTGCCTCATATACCTGAGATTCCTCAAAAACCGGAATCAGGGAGACATCGGTCGCTACCAGTGCCAGGCAGTCAATCTCCTGATCCTTGCCGTCCACCGTCACAGTGATGCGGTCAAGCGCACCTTCTTCATCGTAAGCGACGCTCTTTAATTCTGCCTTATATTCAACCGGAATCTTCAGCTCTTCGACTTTTTTAAGCAGCGCTTCCTGTGCAAGCTCGTTCAGATTTCCCTCTTTTGCCGGGAAACTGCGGGCCACCGAGGAACCTGCCTCCTGTGCCAGATCGCCATACTCCATTCCCAGTGTGTCGGCAAGCCAGTCTTTCGCCTCTTCGCTGTTCTCCGATACATATGCCGCCATATCCGAATTGTTCGTATTATTTCCTGCCGTCATAATATCGGACAGATAAATCTCAAAATCATCCGTAAGATTCGCCTGGAACTGCTCATCCGTATCGGCTGCATTGACATACGGTGCCATCTCCGTCATATCTGCCGCCAGCTCTTCGCCCGGTGCCAGAATCAGGATCTTCGACGGATCCATGCCCTCGGCTGCCGCCTGAACCGCCGCGATCAGTCCGGCGCTGTCTCCACCTGCGATGACAAGCTGTGCATCCGATGCTTCTGCCTCTCCGGTCGCTTCGGTTGCTTCCTCGCTTGCCGCTGCACTCTCTGTTGTATCTGCCTTACTGCCGCATCCCGCCAGTGCCGCTGTTCCCAGAACCGCTGCCGCCGTCAGAATCCCTGCCTTTTTAACTGTATGGAATGATTTTTTCATAATCGTTCTCTCCTTTCCCTCTCGCCGGAGTTCCTGCAGCTGTCTTCAAACATGCACAGTACCTCTCGGTTGTGGATTTCAGTCTAACATAGAACCTGCGGCGAATCAATTAAGGTTTCTTTAATTCTTACGGCGGAAAAAACGAAATTTTCTGTTACTTACACAAATCCGCAATCACCTGTGCAAAAATCTTCGCGCTTGCCACCAGATCACTCACATAGGCAAATTCATCCGCCCCATGCATACGGTTGTCCACGCCCGGCATCGACGCGCCAAATGCAACGCCGTTTTTCAGGTCATGCACATATGTGCCGCCGCCGGTGTAGTTGCACTCGCCCTTGTTGCCGGTATAAAGCTCATAAGCATTCAGAAGTGTTCTGACAAACTCGGAATTGCCATCTACAAAATGCGGCTCTCGCAGCTGCGGGGACTCCAACTTCATGCCGTGGGACGCAAGTTTTGCCTCCACCGGTTTCAACAGGTTGTCATCATTGCCGCCGATCGGGAAACGTCCGTCAAAGTACGCTTCCATCCGTGTCTCCGTCATCGTAAGCATCGTGAATGCCAGAGACAGCGCTCCGGATCCTTCTGCCTGCATCGCCACGCCAAGCGCCTTTCCCTCGGTATCATTCCACGGGAAGCACTCAGTCAGGCTGTGAATCAGCTTCGTCTGTCCGCAGGATGCAAATGGCAGGCGATCCAGAAGCAGAAGCAGGGATGCCAGCGCATTTTTGCCTTCCTCTGGTGTCGAGGCGTGTGCGCCCTCACCGACTGCGGTGATCACGATCACATCTTCCTCTGCCTGAAGCTCAAACTGTACGCCAGTCTCCTTCGTCACGCCCTCTGCCATCGGACGTACCTCTTCCTCGGTCAGTCCTGTAATTGTCGCATGCGCCTTGCCCGGAACAACATTGATCTTGATGCCAGCCTCGATGGACAGGATCCGCGCATTCTCCGTCGATACCTCAAAAGAAGCTGTCACATGCCCCGGGAAACGTCCTTTTTCGATATTGATAACCGGGAACGAAGCATCCGGGGAAAATGTCATCGGCGCTTCCTTCTCCACTTTATAATAATGTTCAATATCGCTGCTGCCGCACTCCTCATCCGTTCCCAGAATCAGGCGGACATTTTTTGTCACCGGGATTCCCAGTTCTTTGACCGCACGCATCGCATACAGAGCTGCTACCGCCGGTCCCTTGTCATCCGCCGTGCCGCGTCCGTACAACTTTCCGTCTTTTACAATCGGTTCAAACGGCTGTGTCACAGTCCAGCCCTCGCCTGCCGGGACAACATCCAGGTGTGCCAGAATATCTAGCTGGTGCTCACCGTCGTTTAAATCGGCGGTTCCTACATAATTATCGTAATTGTTGATGGAAAATCCATACTCTTCCGCCATTTTGAGTGCCTGTGCCAGTGCGCGGCTCGGACCTTCGCCGAACGGATCGCCCTCCTGGTATGCCGAACGCTCGCTGTTGATGCTGCACAGCGCGCATATGTCATCTAACATCTCCTGCTTGTGCGCCTCGATATACTGCTCGATTTTCTTTTTATACATAAATCTTCCGCCTCGTTCTTTTCCTTTGGTTATTATTTGGACAGAATTCCAGCCAGTACCTGGTTCACTACCTTTCCGTCTGCCTTGCCCTTTACCTTCGGCATCAGGGTTTTCATGATTTTTCCCTTGTCAGACGGTGCCGGATTTTCAATGCCAAGCTCTGCCAGAACACTTTTGATCACCTCTGCGATCTGCTCTTCGGTCAGATCCTCCGGTGCAAATTCCTGATAAACTGCCAGACGTGCCTGTGCCTCCTCGCGGATATCCGCACGATCTGCCGGAGCCAGTTCCAGAGTCTCCTTCGTCTGCTTGATCTCTTTCTTTACAACTGCGTCCGCCTCTTCCTCAGTCAGCGGAGAACGCTTGTCGATCTCCGCATTTTTCAGTGCGGATAACAGCATGGATAAGGAATCTTTTCTTGCTTTGTCCTTTGCTTTCATGGCTTCTACCATGGCTGCACGTACTACATCTACTCTGCTCATATGAAATGTCTCCTTTTCTTTTTTTATGGTCTCGCCATGCCCAGATGGGACGATGGGGACTCTCTCTTGTTTCACCATGCCCAGGGGTGCAATAGGGACTCTCTCTTGTTTTACCATGCCCAGGGGTGCAAAACCTGCGGTTTCACACCTCTGTCCGGCTGCGCCGTATAGCAGAAATCCCCCTTTCAGCGCCTGAAAAATAAATTTTCCATTCGCTGAAACGGTGCTTTCCGCTGCATGGCTTTAGTTACGCCCAAACTCGCTTAACTTAAGCTTCGGATTCCGCTCTTCCACCATTCCCACACTCCAGCTGTTGACAAACAGAAGCAGTGGATTGTCTTTGAGGTCTTTGATCCGCTTCATATCCGAAGTTCCCTGGATCTTAGCTACGTCGATCTCGTCAGCGTTTTCTACCCAGCGGATGTACTCGTATGGAAGTTTTTCCAGCTTGACTTCTACATTGTACTCATTTTCCAGACGGTAGGTCAGTACCTCGAACTGGAGGACGCCGACTACGCCGACGATGATCTCTTCCATACCTGTGTTGAACTCCTGGAAGATCTGGATCGCACCTTCCTGGGCGATCTGGCTGATGCCCTTGATGAACTGCTTGCGCTTCATCGTGTCCATCTGGCGCACGCGTGCAAAATGTTCCGGTGCGAACGTAGGAATGCCTTCAAATTCTACCTTTTCACCTGTACAAAGTGTATCACCGATCGAGAAAATACCCGGATCGAATACACCGATGATATCGCCCGCATATGCCTCCTCGACGATCTTTCGATCCTGCGCCATCATCTGCTGTGGCTGGGAGAGACGGATCTTGCGTCCGCCCTGCACATGCGTTACTTCCATGCCTGCCTCAAATTTGCCGGAACAGATACGCATAAATGCGATACGGTCGCGGTGCGCCTTGTTCATATTTGCCTGAATCTTGAAGACAAACGCGCTGAAATTCGGAGAGAACGGATCCACCATGCCGGTTGTCGTATTTCTCGGCAGCGGCGAGGTTGTCATTTTCAGGAAATGCTCCAGGAATGTCTCTACACCAAAGTTTGTCAGCGCCGAACCAAAGAATACCGGGGATAAATTTCCGCGGCTGACACGCTCCATATCCAGCTCATCGCATGCGCCGTCCAGAAGCTCGATATCATCCATCAGCTGCCGATGGTAGTCTGGACCGATGATGGAGTTAACCTCATCGCCCTCTAACGAGAACTCCTGAGATGCGACCTCCTTCTGTCCGCCCATTGCTGCTGTGAAGGTTGTGATCTTCTTTGTGGCACGGTCATACACGCCCTTAAAATTCTTACCGCAGCCGATCGGCCAGTTGACCGGGCAGGTACGGATGCCGAGCACGCTCTCGATCTCATCCATCAACTCAAACGGATCGCGCGCCTCGCGGTCCATCTTGTTGATAAAGGTAAAAATCGGGATGTGGCGCATAACGCAAACCTTGAAAAGCTTGATCGTCTGCGCCTCGACACCCTTAGAACCATCGATGACCATGACCGCCGAATCGGCTGCCATCAGAGTACGGTAGGTATCCTCCGAGAAATCCTGATGTCCCGGTGTATCCAGGATATTGATGCAAAATCCCTCATAATTAAACTGTAATACGGAAGAGGTAACCGAAATACCTCTCTCCTTCTCTATCTCCATCCAGTCAGAAACCGCGTGCTTGGCCGCTTTTCTTCCCTTGACCGTACCAGCCAGGTTGATCGCGCCTCCGTAGAGAAGAAACTTCTCCGTCAGGGTTGTCTTACCAGCATCCGGGTGGGAAATAATGGCGAATGTACGCCGTTTTTTGATCTGCTCCGCTATATTTTCCAAAAAAATCTTCCTCCAAACTTACTACCATTCTTTAACTTTGTCTAAACGTATTTATTCTATATTATTTTAAACGAATACGCAAGTCCAAGTTACGGTTCACTCACGCGCGATCGGTAACAGATCTTAAAAACATTTTTCATCTTCTTCTTGATCCTTTTCTTTAAAAAACATATAATCATACTATTAACGTGGATATATAATAAATAGTAACAGTTGAACATATGAAACCGTTGCGATAACTATACAATCAACTTTTTATAAGAGATGTTGATTATTGTAGAGATGCAGGAGATATAAAGGAGTTATTTTATGATTCTAGCTATCGACGTTGGAAACACCAACATTATTATCGGCGTGATCGACGCAAAAAAAACGTATTTTGTAGAACGCATCACGACCACCATCGGAAAACCGAATCTGGAATATGCCGTGGCGCTGAAAAGTATTCTTGAAATTTACCATATTGCCCCAGATCAGCTTGATGGTGCGATCGTCTCCTCGGTCGTTCCGCCGCTTAACCGGACGATTCTTGCCGCCATCCGTAAAATAACGGGACTAAACGCAATGCTGGTCGGTTCCGGCATGAAAACCGGCTTAAACATCCTGATGGACAACCCGAAATCCGTCGGCAGTGATATGATCGTAAACGCAGTCGGTGCCCTTGCAGAGCATGAACCGCCAATCATCATCATCGAAATGGGAACCGCTACGACCATGTCTGTCATCGACAAAAACGGACGCTATGTCGGCGGCGCGATCCTGCCGGGACTTCGCGTTTCCCTCGACAGCATGAGCGCCAGCACTGCCCAGCTGCCGCGCATCAGCCTCGATACGCCGCGCCGTGTCATTGGCAAAAATACCATAGACTGCATGAGAAGCGGCGTCATATTTGGCAATGCCGCGATGATCGACGGTATGCTGGATCGCATCGAGGAAGAACTCGGAGAGAAAACTTCCATCATCGCCACCGGCGGCATCTCCAAGATTGTCCTGCCGCTCTGTTCGCATACGATCACGTATGATGGGGCGCTGTTAATGAAGGGATTACTACATTTATATGAAAAAAACAGGAGAACCGAATAATCAAAAAGGCTGTCTCTCGGCAGATGCATCTATATGATACATTCTGATGGGAGACAGCCTTTTCACCACAGTTTATTATGCTGACATCTATTCATTACCGGTCACGGTCACAGCAGCATTTATTTTACAACCTTCAGCTTCATATTCTCTTTCTCAATCCGATCCAGCTTCTCGCCGTCCAGACGGAGTGCAAATCCAAACGGATTTACCACGATTCCATTCACGTAATCCAGATATTTTTTCAGATCGCGGAAGCGGACTTCCATTGCTCCAAACTGATGTTTACGGTCAAATTTGCCAAATTCTACTAAATCCGTAAATGCCGGGTAATAGCGTACACCCTTTCCGGTGGTCAGAACCGGTACTGCCGTCGTCTTCTGCGGGTCAGCAACCGGAACCAGCAGACGCGCACCGTAAAGCTCTTTGCACATCAGATCCTGCATCTGTGGGAATGCCTGGTGCTGTACCAGTGCCTGATAGAACTGATTTGCAGAACGGACCAGGGACGGGTTCATCACGATCTCGGATGTATCCTTTGGTTTCTCGATGATGCTGAACAGCGACATGGACATATGATTTTCCTGTCCCTTGTCGATCACAACTGCCTCAAAACCGCTGCGGTAGAGGTCGTTGAAAAAGGAAATACGCTGTAATGGGCGGATCTCCAGTACCTTCGTCTCTACACCGACCATCTCCAGCCCTTTCACGAACTCATCTGCATACTCGCGGCTGGTGTAAAGGAAAGCAGCCGCCTTGCCGTTCTCTGCACCCAGGAAGAAGTTTTTCGTCGCATGGACAGTCACAACAAACAGTCCCGGCTCTCTCTGAAGCAGCTCCAGAACCTCTCCCATCACTTTTTTATCTGCTTTATCCTGATGTTCTTTCATCAGCTTACGTAATTTCTCCATTTGAATTCCTCCGGCTCTTTTTAATGTACTCTCGGAATCTTTCTGTGCTTGATTTTGTGAGATGATTTTTTGTCAGCTGTGCCCAAATTTCTGAGGCGTACGCGGTGCGTACGTTGATGAAATTCGGGTACGGCTGGCGGAAAATCAGCCACAAAAGCGAGTGCAGAAAAGACTCCGAGAGTACATTTTATCATGCGCGAGGCTCAATCCGCCTGCGCCTGTCTTTTCTACTCTGTCTGCTGTCCATGACTGCCTGAGTGTCGCATCGCCAAGCTGCCTTTATCACTATATCAGATGGAATACTCCGCTCAACCCCAGTTCAGATAACAGTCATCTGCTTGATTTTCAGATTCTTTTTGCAGACTATATCTCCTATATTTTAACACAGAGCCGCCAAACAATCAATCAGAAGAATCTCACACAATCCCTATAACACAATCCCTATCAACATTCAGCTCAAATAATGCTTCATGCTTTTTAACGCACTCTTCTCCAGCCGTGACACCTGCGCCTGCGAAATATGGATTTCTTCGGCAACCTCTGTCTGGGTCTTTCCCTCAAAAAAGCGCATATCAATAATGCGGCGTTCCCGGTCCGGCAGGCGCTGCATCGCCTCCCCCAGCGACAGATCCTCGACCCAATGTTCCTCTGAATTTTTCTTGTCACTGAGCTGATCCATCACGTAGAGCGGATCGCCGCCGTCCGTATAGACCGGTTCGTACAGGCTGACCGGGCTCTGGATAGCATCGAGCGCATACGCAATCTCCTCTTTGCTGACTCCCAATTCTTTGGCAATCTCGCAGAGTGTCGGCTCCTTTGACTGCTTTTTCAGCAGATTTTCACGGGTATAGATCGCTTTGTATGCCGTATCGCGGAGCGACCGGCTGACCCGGATTGAATTGTTATCCCTCAAATACCGTTTCACCTCCCCCAGGATCATCGGAACCGCATACGTCGAAAAACGGACATTCTGGGTAATATCAAAATTATCAATCGCCTTGATGAGGCCGATACAGCCAATCTGGAACAGATCGTCCACATTTTCCCGGCTACCCGAAAAGCGCTGTATTACACTGAGCACCAGCCGCAGATTCCCCTTGATATACTGTTCTCTTGCCTCCCGATCGCCCTTTAGAATCCGGCGAAACAGTTCTTCTTTCTCCTCATTACTTAAAAGAGGCAGCTTGGATGTATTGACCCCGCAGATTTCCACTTTATAGACCGGCATTTCCATTCCCTCCGTATGATGGACGATCAACGCAAACGGTTGAATCGTTTTGATTTTTGTTTTGTCACCTATACATTAGAATGGACAATTCAAAGCTCATTTATACCCGGACAAATGTGAACCGTTTTCACTCATTCCAATTTCTTGCCTTTTCTGCCGTTCCATAGTAAAATATATTTTCAGGGATTTTACGATCAATCTTATTTATAGAAAATAGAATTCAACCACAAGGAGATCCATTCATGAACACACAAAAAAAAGCCCGTTCCCTCTACTGGGATATCGTAAAGGGATGGGGCATTATTGCGATCGTGCTGGGGCATACCGGATATTTCGCCGGTGCGTTCGTCTATCTGTTCCACCTGGCGCTGTTCTTCTTTATCACGGGCTATTTTTATAATGAAACGAAATACGGGGATACGCCGTTTCTCTACTTCGGCTCCCGTCTCGCCGGTGCATGGCCCAGGTATATGTTCTACACGCTGTTTTTTGTCCTGCTCCACAACTTTTTTGTGACGCACGGGCTCTATGCGGGACAGGAACTTTACAACCATACCAGGATGCTTACGGCATGGATGAGCAGTCTTTCCTTCAACTCCCCGGAACAGGTTCAGGGTGCCCTCTGGTTTCTGCCGGTCTGGCTGGTGTCCTCCGGACTCTTTGCCGGATGCGTCTGGTTTGGACGCGCAGCTGCCCGCTTCACCCGGAAAGATAATGTCAAGCTTCCTGTATGTGCATTTGCATGCATCCTGATTGGCCTTGCCGGTGTCTTCTTAAATATGAGAAGCTGCCCGCTCCCTTACAATCTGCAGGCGGCGCTGCTCGTTGTTCCGGTCTATCTCATCGCCTGGCTGATGCAGCAGTTTTTCTCCAATTTCCGCCACTATACGGTCTGGTACGGCTGCCTGATAAGCGCCCTGCTTCTGCACCTGACGAACACAAAGCTTCACATTTTCATCGATCTGGCAAGCATGCACATTCCGGGCGTCTTATTTTATCCGATCTCCATCATTGGAATTTACTTCGTCCTTTCGCTCTCCGACCTGTCCGAGCGCATCAGACCGCTGGCAAAGGTCCTTGCCTTTTTAGGACGCCATTCCTTTGACATTATGGCGATTCATTTCACGCTGTTCAAGCTGATCGATTTTGCCTATGCCCGCTTCATTTTGAAGGAAATACCGGAAACGCTTTCCAACTTTCCGGTCTCCTTCCGCTATGAAATGGGTCCGTTTTACATCCTGATCGGTCTGTTTCTTCCAGCACTTATCGGCTGGTGTATAGACCGCATTGCTGCGAAATTTCTTTCTTGAGGCGTTTCATAATCTTCTTTTCCAGCCTCGATATGTATGACTGCGAGATACCCAGAAGGTCGGCAACCTCCTTCTGGGTCATTTCATCTTCCTGCTCTCTCCCCAGACCAAAGCGCAGCTTCACGATTTTCTGTTCCCGCGGATTCAGGCGGTCGATCGCCGCATTCAACAGTTTCCGCTCTGTCTCATCCTCCAGATCCCGGTAAATAATATCCTCATCCGTTCCCAAAATATCCGACAGAAGCAATTCATTTCCATCCCAGTCCACATTCAACGGCTCATCGATCGAAACCTCGAGCTTCGTCTTATTATTTCTCCGGAGATACATCAGAATCTCATTTTCAATACAACGGGATGCATAGGTCGCCAGCTTAATATTTTTATCTACGTCAAACGTGTTGATCGCCTTGATAAGACCGATCGTCCCGATCGAAATCAGATCTTCCACGCCCACGCTGGTGTTGTCAAACTTTCTTGCTATGTAGACCACCAGGCGCAGGTTGTGTTCGATCAGCGCCGAACGCGCCTCTTTATCCTCACTGGTTCCAAATTTTCTTAAAACCTCCGCCTCCCGCACACTGTCAAACGGTGCCGGAAGGATATCGGTTCCCCCGATATAATGAACTTCCCCGTCCCGGTGCATCAGAAATGACCGGAACGACGGCATCATTTTTAAACGAAACTGACCTGGAACTGAAACTTTTATAAACATACGCTTTCCCCCTTATGTTGTTCGCTATGGTTCAGACCATAACGGCTGTTTTTCTTCACAACCAATATTTTTCATTGAGCAGCATCTGATACTCGCCCTTCTGCGACAGCGCCTCCTGTGAAATGGCAATCCACGGCTTCTCAATCACCCGCATACCGCCCTGACCGGACACTTCCATCCGCTCCGCCTGATATGCCGGAATCACGCCGCCGCCCTTTCCGACACTCCGAAATGGGATGTATTGGACACCGTCCTCCCAGGAAAAAAATCTCTCTGCCACACACGCATCCAGCACCTGCACCGGACGCCCCGAAAGCGGCATCGTCAGATGGTTGCCTGTGTCGAGAATCGCCTGCACATGCCGCTCCCTGCCTTTGTTAAAAAGCGTTACCGCGTACTGGTGTTCCAGCTTCATACACCGCTGCATACCAAACCGCCACACCGCAGATGGAATCAGAAAACTCCCCCCCGCGGTAAACAGCCAGAACAGAAGATTCACCCGTATTCCAAGCGGCTGAACCAGTTCCATGCAGCCAGCCGCCAGCATAGATGCTATGTAAAGCCCGATCGCGGCTTCTGCCGCCTCCGACTTCCTACGGATGGAAAATGCCGTCCATGCCATCAGCACGCTCATCGTGGCGCTTAGGAGCATCCGCCCGGCATATCCCAGCGGAACCGGAGCTAACACCATTCCTAACGCATACACGGCTCCCAGAAGACTCCCTGCCAACCGCCCATACCGGCGTTCCGGCAGACGCAGGCAATTCTTCACCACCGACAGAAGCAGGAAATCCGCTGCCAGATTTTGCAGCAGGATGACATCCGCATACACACGATAGGTCACTGTCTCTTCCCACCTTTCTGTCCGACACGGGATATTATAAGAAAAAAGTTCCGCAAAATTTGTCAAACCGAGGGTGCAAAACGCCTGTTTTGATCGCCAAAAATCGGGGGAAAAACGTAAAATTTGAATAGATTCGACATAAGTCGAAGGTCTGAATCGACGATAAAAAAGAATGTGCCTTTTTGTGTAATAGGGGATTCCAAGGAATTTCCTATTACACAAAAAAACACGCATCAAAAATTTTCACTTCTAATGCGTGTCTCTTCCAAAAACAACTGCTTCTGTATATATTTTGTATTTTTGCTAAAGCAAGAGCAGTTCATCTCTCACTCTTATATTATTTCTTATTTCTCAGAAAATCCGGAATATTGATCTGTGTTTCCTGGCGCATCGGGCGGAACGGCTGTGCCGGTGCCGACTGCGGTGCTTCCTTCGGAGCGACTGGCTGTGCCGGTGCTGCTGCAGATGGTGCACGGAAGGTCGGTGCCTTGTAGGTCGGCTGCGCTGCCGCTGCAGTCTGTGCTGCCGGCTGAGCGTATGTATTGCCAGTCGTCTTTGCCTTGAACGGAGTCTTGAACTCAGTCATCGCTTTTGCGACCGGTGTGTTCACACCGTGGGAATCCAGTCCAGTCGCAATAACAGTGATCGTCGCCTCATCCTGTGCATTCTCATCGTACATCGCACCGAAGATGATATTGGCATCGTCGCCTGCAAGCTCCTGTACATAGCTGGCTGCGTCATTTGCCTCGATCAGGCTGATATCGCCGGAAATATTGATGATAACGTGGCTTGCACCCTCGATGGTTGTCTCAAGCAGCGGGCTGGATACAGCCTGCTTAACAGCCTCAAGTGCTTTGTCATCACCCTTCGCATGACCGATACCGATATGAGCGATACCCTTGTCCACCATAACGGTCTGAACATCTGCAAAGTCAAGATTGATAAGACCCGGAACATTGATCAGGTCGGTAATACCCTGTACTGCCTGCTGAAGAACCTCATCTGCTTTCTTCAGTGCATCCGGCATCGTGGTACGGCGGTCTACGATCTCAAGAAGTTTATCATTCGGGATAACGATCAGAGTATCGACAGCTGCTTTCAGTTTTTCGATACCATTGAGCGCGTTGCTCATACGGGTCTTTGCCTCGAAACGGAACGGCTTTGTGACAACGCCGACCGTCAGAATGCCCATATCTTTTGCGATACGTGCAATAACCGGAGCTGCACCTGTACCGGTACCGCCGCCCATACCTGCGGTAACGAATACCATATCTGCACCCTTGAGAGCCTGTGCCAATTCTTCCTGGCTTTCCTCAGCTGCTTTCTCACCGATCTCCGGCTTTGCGCCTGCACCAAGTCCCTTGGTCAGCTTCTCACCAATCTGCATAGCTGTGGACGCCTTGCAGAACTGCAGTGCCTGCTTATCTGTATTGATACCGATAAATTCTACACCGGCAATATCTTCATCGATCATACGGTTGACAGCGTTGTTACCGGCTCCGCCGACACCTACTACTATAATTCTGGCAGAGTTCTCTGCTTCATTTATCTTTATCTCTAACAAGATACTTCCTCCTTCATTTTCCCATCTATTCCGGTTTTATCATTTTTATACTAAAATTAGGGTCTTTTAAATCTAGCCTACCTAATACTATATTTGATTTTCAGCAAAAAATCAATCGTTTCTTTTATAAATTTTCAATAAACCAGTCACAATGTTACTGTTCACGCATACGTGCCAGTAACGGATTTTGCCGATTCTTCCTAGTTTTTATCAAACCGGTACATCGGATTTGCATTCGATTCATCGTAGCTGTCCAGATAGAGGGTTCCGGACAGATCCGGATAATCCCGCAGAATATCCGTCAGCTCCGAAAGTTTCCCGTTCATCTCACTGTTGCTTCCCAGCTCAACCTTCAAGCTCCTGATTTGAAGCGTCGCTTCCTTTTCCTTATTAAAACGGATCTCGTCCACCGCAACCTCGTTGACCGACAGCACCTGCGTCAGGTTCAGAATCTCGTTGAAAACGCTGATATCCTCGACCGGCAGCGGCTGATGCAGCACGATATGTCCAAAGGAAAGTCCGGCAATCTTTGGCACACCCGGCAATGTCTCGCTTGTGCTCTCCACAATGATGCCGTCCTTGTCAAAATACATCCGGCTGTTCATGTAGGAAACGTAACCAACCACACTCTTCTCGTAGACGATCACCTCCACGTCCGACGGGCTGCGGAACACCAGCTTGTAATCCTGCACGAACGGAATTGACTTGTGCGGCCGGAAGCGGTACTGCAGATAGCAGAACACCGGATTCCGGCTCAGCCGCGAATCGAAAATAGACGCCTCTATCTGCTCTGCCGTATATTGCCGGTTTCCACTGACATGGATTGTATTGATCTGAAGCAGCGACAGACCGACAAAAAACGCGGCTGCCACAAGAAGTGCTGCCGCCGTGATCCAGATATGTTTTTTTCCACGGCGGCGCCATACCTTTTCCTCTGTCTTTTTTTCAATCTGTATCTTCTCTATCTCCATCATCCTCCCGGCGCCGGATCTCTGCTCCTAATGCCCGCAAGTCCCGGCAAATATCTTCATATCCCCGCTCAATATGTTCACATTCTGATACTCTGGTCCATCCGTCCGCCCCCAGGGCTGCCACCGTCAGGGCTGCACCGCCCCGCAGATCACGGGCACGCACCAAAGCTCCCCGCAAGGTTTCCACTCCGTCAATCCGAGCAATGTTCCCGCTGCATTCGATGTTCGCCCCCATTTTTTGAAGCTCCGCCGCTGTGCCAAACCGGTTTTCAAATACCGTCTCCCGCAGCATACTGGTTCCATCTGCCCGTGACAGCGCCGCCATCAAAAACGGCTGCAGATCGGTCGGAAACGCCGGATACGGTCCGGTTTTCACCGATACCGCCCGCAGGCGCTGTCCGCTGTGTACATATATAAGTTCCGGTTCCTGATAAAGCGAAACGCCCATATGCTCCAGCACCCCGGTCAATGCACGCAGCTCCTGTGTCTGCACGCCGTCCACGATCACCTCACCGCTGCAGGACGCAGCGGCAAGAAGATAGGTCCCGGCTACGATCCGGTCGCCGCCGATCACAAACCGGCTGTCATGAAGCGGCAATCCGCCTTCTATGATCAGCGCATCCGTCCCGATCCCCCGGATCGATGCCCCCATACCATTTAGGAAATGGCACAGCTGTCCAATCTCCGGTTCCCGCGCGCATCCCCGCAGAACCGTCCGCCCCACCGCTGCCACAGCGGCAAACAGGGCATTTTCCACCGCGCCGACACTCGGGAACGGAAAAATAATCTCTGCCCCGCGAAGTCCCGTTGTCTGTGCATGCAGGAAGCCGTCCGACTCCGGTTCCTGTATTTCCGCGCCCAGCGCACGGAGTGCCCGCAAATGCCAGTCGATTGGACGTTTTCCGATCATACATCCGCCGGGGCTGTAGACACCCGCCTCGCAAAAGCGTCCCAGGAGCGCTCCCAAAAGCATAATGGACGAGCGCATTTTCCCCATCGCTTTCTGCTCGATCCGCCAGCCATTCATCTTCGAAGTATCGATTTCCAGACGGTTTCCGTGCAACGCACACCGGCATCCCAGAGAATCAAGAATCCCCATCATACAGAACACATCCTGTATTCTGGGGACATTTTCAAGCACGGTAATTCCGCGGTTTAACACTGACGCCGCCATCATCGGCAAAACTGCATTTTTCGACCCCTGCACCGTGAGTCCGCCCTGAATCCGGCACGGTCCGTGAATCTCGATGAAAGCCAAACAATCCCCTCCCACCGGCATCTATGTATTATTATATGCCAACGAGAGAAAATGGTTCTCATTTTCTATATTTCCCGAAGTAAATATGTAACTCCGCCAAATATTCCTACTGCTCCAGCTTAATCTGGTTCGAGACGCTTAACACCATCCCCATCTCCAGCATCAGGAACATGACGGACGTACCTCCGTAACTGATAAACGGCAGCGTAACACCCGTGTTCGGGATCGTATTCGTAACAACCGCGATATTTAAGATAACCTGAATCGCGATGTGTGCCATCACGCCGATCACGATCATCGCACCCATCAGATCCGGTGCATTTCCAGCAATTACCATGAAGCGGTAAATCATAAACATGAAAATCAGAATGACCGAAATCGCGCCAAACAGACCTAATTCCTCACAGATAATCGAAAAAATCATATCATTCTGCGCCTCCGGCACGAAACCGAGCTTCTGGAGACTCTCGCCCAGTCCCTTTCCAAACAGACCGCCGGAACCGATCGCGTACAGACCCTGGAGCACCTGATAACCGCCGGAACGTGCATACTGCACCGGGTTGACCCAGACATTGATTCGTCCCAGCTGATAATCCTTCAGGATATGGAGCTTTACCAGCAAATGCCCTATATAAGGGGCGACCGCCAGAAGTCCAACGCCGCCTCCGATGCAGAGAAAAAACGGCCATTTGATCTTGCACGCCACAAACAGCATCACAAACACGATGCCGCAGATGATGATACCAGAACTTAAGTTGTTCGCCGTAACTAAAAGTGCCAGCGGCGCCGACAGCGCCACGATAAATCCGACTGCCCGCAGCTGGTTGATCCGCACGCCCAGATTGGCAATCAGAACCGCCAGAAGCAGAATCAGGGAAATCTTGACAATCTCGGTCGGCTGGAACTGGAGCGGTCCCAGGCGCAGCCAGCGCTTCTTACCATGCGATGCCACGCCCAGAGGTGTAAAACGCGTCAGAAGCAGCGTCACATATGAAACGATATATCCCAGCATCGCAAACCGCGCAAACCAGTGATAATCTATCTTGGAGACGATATACATCGCAACAAAGCTGACACCCGCGATGCCCGCCTGACGAAGCATAAAATATCCCGGATTGCCGTAATCAAGCTGCGCCTTATAGGAGCTCGCGCTGTAAATCATGATCAGTCCGAATACCGTCAGGAAAATGATGGTAAACAGCAGACTGTAATCATAAAACCGATGTGGTTTTTTCTTTTTAATTTTTCCCGGTTCCGGCATACTTCCACTCCCCTGCTTTTTGTTGTTACAGTTTCGAAATTCTGCCTGTAAACGGCAGTTTTTCCTTCAAATCAGGGCTGCCGCAGACAAATGCCGGCTGCGACAGCCCCCTTAAATACATTAAGCCTTTATTCTTCCAATACCGAATTGCTGCGTGCTTTGCACTCCGCAATTCTCAAAAGTCACAATTCCTCCTGCAAGCAATCTTGCGTCGGATTTCCGACCTTTGAACCTTGGTATTACAAATTTCTCACAAACTCTTTGAATTTGCGTCCGCGCTCTTCAAAGTTCTTGAACTGCCCCCAGCTTGCACATGCCGGTGAAAGCAGGACGTTATCGCCCGGATTTGCGTAGGATGCACATACCTGTACAGCCTCCTGCAGATCTTCCGCGTACATGATATCATTGAAGCCGTGGCGTTTTGCACACTCGGCAATCTTGTCGCGGGTCTGGCCGATCAGCACCAGATAGCGTACCTTTCCGCCAAAGCTCTCGATCCACTCGTCAAACTCGGAATGCTTATCATATCCGCCTGCAATTAATAAGGTCGGTCCCGGCATCGCCTTGATCGCCTGCATTGCTGCATCCGGGTTGGTTCCCTTGGAATCGTTGTAGTATTTGACGCCGAAACGCTCGGTTACAAACTCAATGCGGTGTTCAACTGCCTTGAATTCCTTGATCACCTTCTGGATCTTCTCCAGCGGAACGCCCATGTTCATACTGATAGCAACCGCTGCCATAACATTTTCATGGTTATGACGGCCAAGTAGCTTCAGATCGTGGATATTGACAATCACGGTCTCTTTCTCGCCGTCGTTGTATACAATCTCATCCTCTTTCAGGTAGAAACCTTGTTTCAGGGTACGCAGACTGGAAAAATATACCACCTTGATGTCTTTTAAAGTCTCACCAAATTCACGCAGTACCGGATCCTCATAGTTCAGGACACAGACATCGCCCTCTTTCTGGTTCTTGGTAATGCTCTCTTTCGTCTCGATGTAGCATTCCATCGTCTTATGACGATCCAGATGATCCGGGGTAATATTTAAAATAGCGCTTACATTCGGGTGGAAATCAGTCATGGTCTCCAGCATGAAGCTCGATACCTCTGCGACGGTTACGGTCTCATCCGTTGTCTCCAATGCGTGGAATGCAAACGGCTCACCGATATTTCCAACTACAAATACGCTGTCATAGAATGACTTCATGATCTCGCCGGTCAGGGAAGTCGTCGTTGTCTTTCCGTTCGTGCCGGTAATGGCTGCCATACGTCCTTTTGCACAGTGATATGCAAGCTGCATCTCGCCCCAGATCGGAATACCGGTTTCACGGATCATCTCTACAAACGGTGCATCGGTCGGGATGCCCGGGCTTAAAATTGCCAGCTCCACGCCTAACAAATCCGTCTTTTTCAGCTCTCCGAGGACGAACGTGATCGTCGCGCCTTCGTCAAATTTCTTTTTCAGCTCCTCTGGATCCAGTTTTTCATTGCCATCGTAAAGCACTACCTCCCCGCCTTTTGAGAGAAGGAGCTTTGCAGCTGCAATACCGCTGATACCTGTTCCTGCTACTAATACTTTCTGACTCATAATCTTCCTCCTATAATCCTAAGTATGCTATAAGGCAAAGGATTGCCGTAATAATCGAAAATACGCCTACGACCCTGGTCTCAGACCATCCGCAGAGCTCGAAATGATGATGGATCGGCGCCATCTTGAAAAAGCGCTTTCCGCCCGTCTTCTTAAAATAGGTTACCTGAATAATAACAGATAATACTTCCACCAGATAAATCAGACCCACGATCGCGATAAAGATCGGCATCTGCATCATAAAGGCACTGGAAGCAACAAAACCGCCAAGTGCCAGTGAACCGGTATCGCCCATAAACACACGCGCCGGATAGACATTGAACAGAAGAAAGCCCAGAAGACTTCCAACTACTGCGCCGGTAATCGGGCTAATGCCGCTGTTCTCCCCGATCGCCACGATCGTAAAGAACGTTGCTACCAGAATCGTCACACTGGTGCACAGACCGTCCAGACCATCTGTGAAGTTCACGCCATTGTCAGTTCCCAGAATGATGAAGAACAGTGCCGGTACAAACAGCCAGACCGGAAGCTGTAAATACTTGCCGGTAAATGGAATCAGCATCCCTGTTCCGATGTCCGGTGAGGTTACAATATAATAGGCAAAAATACCTGTGATCACAAACTGTCCGATCAGCTTCTGGATCGGATTTAAGCCCTCCGAACGTTTCATCACGATCTTGATGTAATCGTCCAGAAATCCAACCACGCCGAATCCGACGGTCATAAACAGCACCGGAATGATCTTCGGATAATCCCGGATATAGAGCAGAGACGTAATGATGATGCTGGAAAGAATTACCAGACCGCCCATCGTCGGGGTTCCCTGCTTTTTCAGATGCGTCTGCGGTCCGTCATCGCGCACCTGCTGTCCGAATTTCAACCTGTGGAGAAACGGTATCACGATCGGGCACAGCACTGCGCTGACCACAAATGCGATGATAACCGCCAGTATTGTTTCATTTACCATGTCACACCTCTAACTTATCTTCCTATGTATACAGAGATAGTTCCTCAAATTATACACTTCAATAGTATACGTCTTTTTAGGGGAATAATCAACCTCTTTTCTCCACCCCCAGATACGGCAAAATGACCTCAAACAGATCGCGGATCACCGGGGCGGCAATCGTCCCGCCATAGTAGATTCCTTCCGGTTCATCGATGGTGATGAGCGCGATCACCTGCGGATCGTCCGCCGGTGCAAACCCTAAAAATGAGGAAATATATTTTTTCCGGCTCCTTGGAAGTTTCTCCGAGGTTGCCGTCTTTCCGCCGATCCGGTAGCCCTCGATCCGGGCGTTTTTTCCACTCCCCTCCGCCACCACCTGTTCCAGAATATAACGCAGCGTCTCACTCGTCTGCTCCGATAAGATCCTCTCTCCTTTTGGATAGGCAAACACGTGGACTGCCTGACCATCTGCCCGCACGGCACGGATCCCGATGTGCGGTGTAATGCGCGTGCCTCCGTTGATCAGGGAGGATGACGTTGTAATGAGCTGGATCGGCGTGATCTGAAACGACTGCCCAAAAGAGACGGTCGCCAGCTCCACCGGTCCGATCTGATCCGGCTGGTGCATGATCGTCCCCGCCTCACCCGGCAGATCAATCCCAGTCTTTCCCAGCAGACCAAACTGCTTAAAATACTGATAGTACCGCTCCGGTCCCAGCCGCTGCCCGACATCGATCAGAACAGGATTGCAGGAATTCATCATTCCCTGTAAAAACGTCTCCCCGCCGTGTCCGCCCACCTTGTGACACCGAATCTTTCGATCTTCCACGATCCGGAATCCCGGGCAGGAAAACTGGTCAGTCAGGTTGACCACGCCCGCCTCCAGTCCCGCAGCGGCGGTCACGATTTTGAATGTAGACCCCGGTTCGTATGTATCATTTAAACAGGGATTGCGCCACATCTGATTGAGGAGAGCTTGTTTATTTTGCGCTGATGCTGCGTGTGACTGCACTTCGTTCTTCCAGGATATGTCTTCTTCTGTTTCTGAATCTTCGTTTTTTTTATCTGTCACCAGCTCAAACGGCTCATTCAATGAAAACTCCGGTGCATTTACCATTGCATAGATTTCCCCGTTCTTCGGGTTCATCACGATGATCGAGACGCGGTTCGCATTCTTTTTCTGCATCGTCTGGTACGCCGCCTGTTCCGCGTACATCTGGATATTGACATCCAGACTCGCCTGCAGATCCCGCCCTGCCTCCGGCTCGATGCGATCCTCCGCCTCATTTTCCAGCTCGATCCCCGCTGCATCCGTGAGCGTCAGGATCTTGCCATCCGTGCCCTTTAAATATTTCTCATACTGTACTTCCAGACCGATGATCCCCTGATTATCTCCCCCGGTGAATCCCAGCACTTTCGATGCCAGACGTCCATATGGATAATATCGTTTATAGTCCTCATCCACCTTGACCCCCTCCAGGCGCATTGCCCGGATCGCATCGCCCCGCGTTTTCTCTACATTGGACTGGATCACCTCCCTGGAAGATCGCTTTTCCGTCTTTTTCCGCACCTCCGCCTCCGGAAGTCCCAGTTCTTCGCTTAAAACCCGGATAACTGTCTCCGGATCTTTTACCTGATTATGAATCACTGAGATAGTACACACAGTCCGGTTATCAGCGATCACCGTTCCGTTCCGGTCAAGGATCCGCCCGCGCGGCGCTTTGATACTGCGCTCCCGCTGATGCAGCTCCTCCGCCATCTGGCTGTAATAATCCGCTTTATACAGCATGAGGAAGAACAGTCTCCCCGCCAATCCTGCCATGCACAGGCAGATGGCGGCGCACAAAAAGACAGTTCTTCCTCTGTGATGCGTCCGGTTCCGATTCATACTGCTTCCTGTCTGATCTCATTGCTACAGTATATCATAAGAACCGTTTCTTTATTCTGTATTTTCGTTACTGTTCACACACGTGTGCACAGCAACGGGATTTTGCCGATGCTACGCATTCCAAATCGGCAAAATCTGCTGCCAGAACTGTATCGTACGGATTTTTCAGTTCAGAAAATTCCTACCTGTGAACAGTTACGTATTTTCCACACAAGATAGATAAGTCTTCCCGACAGGCACAATTCTTAATCTCCCGCTGCCTGCGCTTCCTGGGAAGCTGCCGTTTCTCCGGCATTATCCGCTGTTCCGGTGTCTCTGCCCGTTCCAGACGTTTCTCCGTTTCCAACCGCCGCCGATTCATCCTGCACATTTCCCATCGTATCCGGATAGCTGTACTCGTCTCCGGAATCGATAAATTCCTCATCGTAGTTCGCCCAGCCGCCCTCCGGAGCCGGAGTCGTCTCTGCCGGTGTTTCAGCTGCATTCGGATCCTCGGTTGCTGTGCCGCTTATAATGCCTTCTTCCTGGCTGGAAAGATTGGTCTCGAGATCCTGTGCCGCGCCGCCTGCCGGGAATACATTCTTATATGGAAGGACTTCCGCCATGATCTTGCTGAAAATCTCGCTGGCAAAAGTCGAATGTGCCTGCTGCTCGCCCGGCAGATGCGGGGTATCTACTACCACATAGCAGAGTACCTGCGGATTGTATGCCGGTGCATATCCGATAAAGGAAACCAGATAATTCTTCTCCGCACGCGGCTGCTTCTGCGCCGTACCTGTCTTACCAGCCACTTCGTAACCAGCAACTGCCGCCGCGCCCGCGGTACCGCCATCACCTGATACTGTCTGGTAAAGCGCATTATTAATGAAGTTCGAGGTCGATTCCGAAACCGTCTCTCGCACCAGATTTGGGGAAACGGATTTGACAACGGATCCTTCGTCGTTCAGAATCTCTTTTACCACATGCGGCTCATAATAGGAACCGCCGTTGATTAAGGACGCATATCCAGCTGCCATCTGCACCATCGTACAGTTATAGTTCTGTCCAAATGCGTTGGTCGCCAGAGATGCCGGATCCATATTGGATGCCTGATAAATCAGACCGGACGCCTCGCCCGGAAGGTCGATGCCCGTCTTCTCGCCAAATCCGAAAATCTTCTGATACTGGACAAACTTCTCTTTTCCCTCCAGTGATACAATACGCATCATAACGACGTTGCAGGATTTCATCAATCCCTGTGTGATCGTCAGCGGTCCGTGGCCGGCTCGGGCAACACACCGGATATCCCAGTCTCCGAAATGCAGTTTTCCGCCGCACTCAAAGACCTCGTTTCCGGAAATCGCGCCTTCCTCGATCGCCCCGGCTACCGTAAATGCTTTCTGTGGAGAACCCGGCTCATAAGAGTCGCTCACGCAGAAGTTTCTCCACATTTTATACCACGCCTCGGACTTCGTCTTTTCATCCATCGCCTGGATTTCCTCATCCGTATAGTAGGTGCTTAAATTGTACGGATCATTCAGATTGTAACGGGTCGTCGTATCCATCGCCAGGATCTCACCGCTGTTCGGATCCATGACGATCGCCGCCGCCAGATTACTTCCAATGCCCGCCTGCCACTCATCCAGATATTTCTGGACAATCTTCTGGATGTTGACGTCGATCGTCAACTCCAGCGTCTTTCCGTTCTGCGCCGGTTTTACCGTTCGCTCGACGTTCGAATCGCCGTTTAAATAACCATACTCACGACCGCTCACACCGTTCAGGATATCATTATAATACTGTTCAACACCGCCGGATGCATTGCCATCCTTGAGGGCAAAACCAACCACATTGCATGCCAGCTCATTGTACGGATACGTTCTCTTATATTCTTCCTCGAACCATACGCCCGTGATACGCTGGTTGCCGCCTTCCTCCGTCGGCAGCGCCCGGTATTCCTTGTTCTTGTCCTTCTCATAAGTCTCAAACTTCTCTTTGTCTTCCGCTGGAAGCTGTTTCGCATAGATCACATACTGGCTGTCTTTTTTCTCCTCGATCATCGCCTGCAGCTCGTCCCGCTTGTAACCGAAGCACTCCACCAGCGCGTCCAGCGTGGCATCGAGATACTGGTAGTTTTCCTCCGTATCCAGAATCTGCTTCGGATCGATGACCAGATTGTAAACTTTCTTGCTAATCGCCAGATACGTCCCGTTCCGGTCGATAATATTGCCGCGCTTGTAGGGAATCGTGCGGCTCTCATAGTCCTGATGGCTCAGGACTATCTGATTGTACGACTCGCCCTTACTTTTTACCAGATTATAAAGCACCAGCACCAATGCAAACAAAGCCAGCATAATTACCAGGACGGTAATTGCCAGCTTTTCCTGCATATATTTCCGAAAGGTCTGTCTGCCGTTAGTGTTTTGGGATGTCCTCATACTGTCTTACATACTCGCTTTCCGTCTTGTCATATAAAAGAATCTGATCCTTATTTGCATATACCATGCCGAGCTCTTCGGTCGCCACTTTATATACATGATCCAGATCCACATACGTGTCAATCCGGGTCTGAAGTGCATCATTCTCAGACTTCAGGTTTTCCAGTTTCAACTCCAGATCCTCAATGTGGTTGATACGGGTCGTGATCGACGCCTGCTTATGCAGATAATTCATACATAAAACCAGCGTGATCAGCGCAGCGATGGTCAGCGCCAGCACATACGGTCCGTTCATGTAAAGCGCCTTTTCCTGGTTGCGGCGCACGGCGTGTTTATGCCGGTACTCCTCTCTCTCATCTCTTTCTGGTCTTATCTCCACGGTTCTCTGAACTTTTCGCACGGTATTACCGTCCACATACGTGGAGGCCGATACATGTTGTCTCCTTCTGACAGACATAACGTTCCCTCCCTGCTCTTTCGCTTTTTCTCTCTTTTATCTCCCCCGCACCTGAAACGATCTCTGTTCTGCGGTGCAGTTATGCTTTTGTTTATGATTTTTCAAATACCCGGAGCTTTGCGCTCTTGGAACGCGGGTTTTCTTCCATCTCCTGATCGGTCGGAAGAATCGGTTTTCTTGTAATCACCCTGCCGCGGCTTTTGCGTCCACAGACACAGACCGGAAAATCCGGCGGGCAGATGCATGGATTTTCATTCGTCCGGAAACGGTTCTTTACGATTCTATCTTCCAGGGAATGGAACGTAATGATCGAAAGCCGTCCGCCCGGTGCCAGGCGCTCAATCATCGTATCGATCGAATCTTCCAGCACATCCAGTTCCCGGTTTAACTCGATCCGGATCGCCTGAAACGTACGCTTTGCCGGATGACCGCCGGTCGCCCGGACCTTTGCCGGAATCGATGCCCGGATGATCTCCGTCAACTCGCCTGTCGTCTCAATCTCTTTTTTCTGTCGTGCCTGAACGATGTGTTTTGCAATATTCTTCGCAAACCGATCCTCACCGTAGTCCCGGATGATCCGGTACAGTTCCATTTCACTGTAGGTATTGACGATGTCCTTCGCGGTCTGCTCATTTCTCTGATCCATCCGCATATCCAGCGGCGCATCGTCCTCGCGATAGGTAAATCCCCGTTCCGCTGTGTCAAGCTGGAAGGAAGAAACACCCAGATCCAGATAAATTCCATCCACCTGCGGAATCTCCAGCTCATCTAACACCTGTGCAATCCGCTCATAATTGCTCCGCACAACGGTTATCTTATCTCCAAAGGGAGCCAGACGTTCTGACGCAGCCGCAATCGCGTCAGCATCCTGATCAATCCCGATCAGGCGTCCGCCGTCTCCCAGCCGTGCCGCCACCTCGCTCGCGTGACCGCCGCCTCCCAGTGTCCCATCCACATAGATACCCTGGGGCTTTACACAGAGACTGTCAACCGTCTCATTTAATAATACTGATTTGTGATTAAATATCATATGCCAAGGCCTTCCATATTTTCTGCAATCTCTTCCATGTCATCATAGACATTCTTCTCCGCCCAGGTCGCCTTGTTCCAGATCTCGATCCGGCTTCCGACGCCGACCAGAACAACCTCCTTCTCGAGTCCTGCAAAATCCCGCAGAACCGAAGGAAGCAGGATTCGTCCCTGACGATCCACCTCACACGCCGAGGCACCTGCCAGAAAGAAACGGGAGAATTTTCTGGCATTCTGATTGGTAAGTGGGAGTGCCTGTAACTTCTCTTCGAACTTTTTCCACTCGGTGTTATCGTACACAAAAAGACAGCCATCCAACCCCTTTGTCACCACAAATTCGTCTCCAAGCTGTTCCCTGAACTTCGACGGAACGATCAAACGTCCCTTCGCATCGATTGTATGATTGTATTCTCCCATGAACATATCAATCACCCGTCATCCGATGTGTACCACTTTTGTGTCCCGAAAATCCATTTCGTTCCACTTTTCACCACTTTCTACCACTTGTTATGTTTATTTTAGTACATGCCCATCAAAATGGCAAGGTCTAAATCGAAAAAAAATCAGAAAACTCAGGCACCGGTTCTTTTTCCGAACACATGTACCTGAGTTTTCTGTACTTATCTATATTTGTTTCTATTTCCACTCTTATTTTATAGCGCCGTCTCCAGCCCTCTTTCAGTCTCCGTCTCCAGCCCGATATACTGATTTAAGAGTTTGTCAAGCTCCACACTGTAGTGATAAATTGTGTCATATGCTGCCTTTGTGTCAATATTTTGATTCAGCTGCTGTCTTGCCCGTTCAATCTTTTGAACTAATTCTTCTCTCATATCCGCCATCCTATGCATTCTCCTTTTCTATTCTCTAGTGCCATTCCTCCTTACTTCACTGTCATTTTACGTCTTCCACCAGCAAAAAGCAAACTATTTCGACCGATTAAATTCGACAAAAAACGACGTTTGTTACTGTTCACACACGTGTGCCCAGCAACGGGATTTTCAGTTCAGAAAATTCCTACCTGCGAACAGCAACCGACGTTTGCATATAACAATAGGGCAGAATCCCGAAGAATCCCACCCTACTATATAAATACATTATTCAGAATAAATCTGCTCGATCCTATTTCACGCCAAAGATAGCCATGAATGTACCTGCTGCTACGGCAGTACCGATAACACCAGCTACGTTCGGTCCCATTGCGTGCATCAGAAGGAAGTTGCTCGGATCTGCCTCAGAACCAACCTTCTGGGATACACGTGCTGCCATCGGAACTGCAGATACACCTGCGGAACCGATCAGCGGGTTTACCTTACCATGAGTTACCTTGCACATAATCTTACCGAAGATAACACCTGCTGCAGTACCCAGAGCGAATGCAATCAGACCCAGAACTACGATCTTGATGGTATCCAGGTTTAAGAAAGCCTCTGCACTGGTAGTAGCACCTACGGAAGTACCCAGGAAGATAACGACGATGTACATCAGGGCGTTGGAAGCAGTCTCTGTCAGCTGCTTAACAACACCAGACTCACGGAACAGGTTACCAAGCATAAGCATACCAACCAGCGGAGCAGTTGTCGGCAGAATCATGCAGACAACGATTGTAACAACAACCGGGAACAGAATCTTCTCCAGTTTGGATACCGGACGAAGCTGCTCCATACGGATCTCTCTCTCCTCTTTGGTGGTAAGGAGTTTCATGATCGGCGGCTGGATAATCGGAACCAGAGCCATGTAGGAGTAAGCTGCTACGGCAATCGGTCCCATCAGACCTGTCTGACCAAGTTTACCTGCCAGGAAGATAGAGGTCGGGCCGTCTGCACCACCGATGATGGAGATAGCAGCCGCAGCCTTATCGTTGAATCCCATGAAGATAGCCATAAAGTAAGCGCCGTAGATACCGAACTGAGCAGCTGCACCGAGCAGGAAGCTCTTCGGGTTAGCGATCAGCGGACCGAAGTCTGTCATCGCACCGACACCCATGAAGATGAGGGATGGTAAGATACTCCACTCATCCAGTAAATAAAAGTAATGTAAAAGTCCACCAACTCCGTTCGATGAGTCTTCAATCGATCTCATAATATCCGGATAGATATTTACAAGCAGCATACCAAAGGAAATCGGAAGAAGCAGTAACGGCTCGAATCCTTTTCCGATTGCCAGATACAGGAAAATCAGCGCTACGAAAATCATAACGATGTTTCCAAATGTCAGGTTTAAGAATGCTGTCTGCTGAAGAAGATTGGACAATGTAGTTGTTATATATTCCATATTAATTCCTCCAAACGGAATAACATATCCCGTATTTTTTCAGCCAGTTTTATAAAAATTAGATTAGTTTAATGTAGCAAGAACTGCGCCCGGTTCTACCATATCGCCTACTGCAACATTAACACTGGCAACGGTACCGTCCTGAGGAGCTACGATCTCGTTCTCCATCTTCATAGCTTCCAGAAGCAGGATAACCTGACCACGTTTTACAGCTGTGCCAGCTGCTGCCTTAATACCAAGGATCTTACCTGGCATCGGGGATGTGATGGTTACGCCGCCTGCTGCCGGTGCTGCTGCTGGAGCCGGTGCTACTGCCGGTGCTGGAGCTGCTGCTGGAGCCGGAGCTGCTGCGCCTGCAAATCCTTCTTCTACGGTTACCTGATATGCTGTACCATTTACGGTGATAGTATAATTCTTCATTTTAAATTCCTCCAGATTTTATCGATGATTATTTACGTGTAATGGAGCGGATATTTACGCTGTCTGCCGGTACGCCGGTTGCTGCTGCGATCGCTGCAGTGATAACTGCTACCAGTTCTCCATCGTTTGCCGCATTGCCTGCTGCTGGTGCTGCGGTACATGCCGGCGCTGCTGCCGGTGCTGCAGTCTGTACAGGTGCCGGTGCTGCTGCCGGTGCCTCTGCTCCTGCTTTTTTAGCCTTTACATTTGCCTCAATCTCGTTAACCTTCTTGAAGCTGCTGATAATTAAGCTGATGAAAATCAGTACCAGGAATACGGTACCCATACCCATCAGGGTATTTAATGCTGCCTTCTCCATCTTCTCACCGAAGCTGTAGTTTACAACAAAGGATAACTCGGTCGGTACCAGAGAAGTACCGCCGTAGCTGCTTACGCTCTCCTCAGCGGTCAGGGAGAAAGTCAAGTCTCTCTTCTCAAAGGAAGCCTGAACAACTGCTGTGTAGCTGTCATCATCGGCGCGCTCTACGGTCACGCTCTGAATCTCACTCATCTTGCCTAAATCGTCCTTAGAACTGGTCCAAGAAGAAATTGCAGACTCAATGACTGTGTTTTTCTGCTTCTCAGCCTGTTTCAGCTGTGCTGCCAGATCTTCGTCACTGTAGCTGGCGAACTGCTCCAGATAGCTCTTAGCGCCATCGCTCATGGTCTGCTCGATCTCCGGAGAAATCGGCTCTACCGCTTCTTCAGAAGCGCTACCACAGGCGGACAGAGCGAAAAAGCAGACTGCCATGCAAAGTACAAGCAGCATTCTTTTCATATTCTGTTTCATAAATGTGTCACCTCGTAATTAGATCGTTCCATGCTTTGACGGACGTCCCTCTTTCTTCGTGAATCATATCCTGACAGCATCCTTGTTTCTTTCATGGCGCCATCCGTGATACTTCCCACCTATCTGTGTTTGCAGGTGTTTTTGCAAAATTTCCAGAGCTTGTCATCCACTCCGGGAATTCTCCATCTGACACGCTGCGGCAGCAGAGGATTGTACAATCTCCTCCGCATACATAAATGGCATGCACTTCCGTCTATGCGAATCCGACTTTAATAGCCATGCATACATAAACATCTGTACCACTGACTTGTTATTCGATTCTCACATAAGCGCTGTCCGGTGCCTGACTGATGACAAACACTGCCCTCATCCCCCTGTTTCCGGAAATGATTCCGGCAGCCAGCCGCACTGACATCCCTTTTTTAGCACTACAACTCCGCCGACGGTTCTGATTATATAATCATTATACAATATGTAAAAACACGCTGCTTCCATGCAGTACTAAATCCGGAATCTGCATTCTCCGACCTTTCCCTGCCTGCGTCTTAGCGCAGCTGCCTGCCTGCGAACCACTGCTTTCACAGTTTCCTGCTGACAAACGCCCCCGCTTTCGCACTACTTCTGTGCCCGCCATCCCGATTCTGCGCTTTTGCCGATATAACGCATACCGAGGCTCTTCCTAATTTGCAGCCAGAAGAGCCTCGCATCTTTCGTCAAATCCGCACCGGAACAGCCGCAGCTTATCTTGCACATACAGTTGATATAGCAGTTTGAAACGTCATGTTATGCCAGATTACTTATGCTGGTTTCCTCCATCCCATAAGCAAGTCCATTTTTTTGCCTGTTTAACATTGTATAATGAGGTCGGCAAAAAAGCAAGTTATTTCCGTTCGAATTTGTTTACTTTTTCATTTTTTTAACTGAATCAGCTCCAATATCTGGGTACTGGTTCAAATCATATTTATATTATACCCCTGCCGGACCGGACGGCTGCACCGGTGACTGGCTTCCGGTTATCGGAGTCTGTCCGTCCGTCGAACCGCCATTTCCCGCCGCATTCTCCTCCGGCAGAACTACCGTGCAGCTTCCGTCTGCCGCTGCCTGCCAGGTATTTCCATCCATCTCGAACGTAATACCTGCGTACATCGCGCCACTGGCATCCAGGTAATATTTCTTACCGCCAAGATCCAGCCAGCCGGTCTGCATCACGCCGGACTCATTCATGTAATACCACTTTCCGCCGACTGCCTGCCAGCCCGTCGTCATGGCGCCGGAGCCGTCAAAGTAATACCAGCTTCCGCCCAGGTTCTGCCAGCCCGCCTGCATCGCGCCGGATGCGTTCAGATAATATTTCTTGCCGCCCGTCTCCAGCCAGCCGGTCTGCATCAGACCATTGTCCGCCATGAAATACCAGCTTCCATCGACCGCACGCCAGCCCGTCGCCTGTTCGCCAGATGCGTCAAAGTAACGCCAGCCGCCGTCCAGCGTCTTCCAGCCGGTAATCATATGACCGTCCGCCTCCAAATAATACTTTTTGCCCGAAAGCTCCAGCCATCCTGTAGACGGATTGCCCGCCGCATTCATATAGTACCAATTCTGACCATCGTTGATCCACGCCGATTTCTGCATCACATGGTTCTGATAATAGTAACGGTTCCCCGCGATCGTCCGCCAGGTATTGCCCGGAATGATCTGCGTATAATCTTTATACAGATAATCAATATCCACATTGCCGTTCACGCCCTTGACCGAACCGGTGTTGGACGCCTGCCACATCGAGGTCTTTGAATATGTATACTTCTGCTGGTATTTTGCCACCCATATATCATACGAAATCTTCGACATATCGATCTTATTGGCAATCCAGTATTCATTTGCATAGACCATCGGATAATATCCTGCATCCTGAATCCGCTTACAGAACGCGTTGATCACATCGCTGACCTGAGACTGCGTCAGAGTTCCCAGCGTATTAGCATCCTCGGCATCAAAGACAACCGGGAAGGAGATAGGATAATCCTTGATAAGATTCAGGACAAAATCCGCCTCCTGCTGCGCCATTTCGACCGAAGTCGCATACGAATAAATGTACGCGCCCAGCCGCAGCCCTGCCTGGCTCGCATTTGCCGCGTTCATAGCGAAAAACGGATCCACATTACCGCGGAACCGGGTTGCCAGCATCGCAAACTGTACATTATCCGATGCCACCTGGCTCCAATTTACATTCTGCTGCCAGTAAGACACATCCACGCCGCGCGCAATCGCACCGATCCCCTCATTCTCCGTCACCCGGTACACGCCAAGCCCCGATGTGACCGCGCTCACACCTCCATTGGAAACAGAAGTCGAACCGCCAGAGCTGCCTGTACTTCCCGAATTGGAGCTGACCGAACCGCCGCCCGGCCCCGCATTCGAGGATGACGATGTAAGAGAAGAATCTCCCGCCGGTCCTGCCAGCGCTGTCATCGGCTGAAAGCACAGCGCTGCTGCCAGCATGCCAGCCGCTGCCCGTGAAAGCACACGCGCGCCCCCCATCCTTTTTTTGTTCACTCTATTCCGATTCATGCCAAAAAACCTCCTTGATTATCCTTTTATTCCTGTTGTCTGTTCACCATTTTATATACATTTCCCCGCCTGATCCGGCGGGGGCATATGCGAAACAGATATGGTTCATCCACACACTGTGTAACCAACAGCAGGACTTTCCCTATTATAATCTAGTTTAACAGATACTCCCCATCCACTTCAATAGAGAAACTTTAAATAAAATCTGTCAAATTTATTACAGAATGCTTCCCTTTCTGCTAAAAGAATGAAGCCGTCCATGCCAAAAACAGGATTTTCAAGCAGAAAAACACAATAATGCCGGAACAAAGCTTTCCCCCGTTCCGGCATTTCATTTTTGCATATTCAGTTTTCCGCAAAATTCCACTTTTCTTTATTCCTGCAAAGGAACTTTCGTTCTCCTGAAAGATTTTTTCCTATTTCCGATTCCGGTTCATCAGGCGGATAATGTACAGAAACAGGTTGATAAAATCGAGATACAGCTGCAACGCCGAGAATACCGATGCTTTCTGAAGCAGCTCCGGATCCGCAGAGAAAATCTGGTAATTATCCCGGATCTTGGTTGTATCATAAGCGGTAAAGCCTAAGAATACCACGATACCGGCATAGCAGAGCACTGTCTCAAAGCTGCCTAGATTTAAAAACATTGAAAGCAGACCAAAGAGAATCAGAAACAGCAATCCGCCAACGAGCAGTGGACGGATTCCGCTCAAGTCCAGCTTGAAGATCAGGCTGACGCCCGCCATCATTCCGAAGAACAGCGCGGTCGCCGCAAATACAAACACCATCTCCACAACACCGAAGATCAGGAAATACATCGAGAAAACAACGCCGTTTAAAGCTGCATAGAATAGAAACAGCCCTCTCGCCGCTCCCACCGATAACTTGTGAATCCGGGCACTCAGCCAGATCACCGTCAAAAGCTCCAGTCCCGTCAATGCGAGGGTCGCATACGGAACCTGAAATACATACAAAATCGCTCCCGTCACGTATCCGGCTAATGCGATGCCAAATGTCACAAGAAGCCCTGCAAACATCCATAAATATGTCTTCGCCACATACTGTCCCAGTGTCTCATGGCGTTCCCCCGCCATCTGCCAGGACTCATTCATTGGTTCATAGCCCATAATTCTGCCTCTCTTTCTGACCAGCGGCAAGTGCCTCTGCCCTCTGTTTCGAATCTCCGTTTTATCTGCCGCTTGCGCGGCATCCATCCAGGAAGAAACACTGTCACCTATCTTTTGTAACATAAGAATATCACACTTTCTGAAAAAAATCCAGTACCACCCCGTTTTGTCAATCATTTTCGAAACCATGCATAACTATTTACAGGTTATGAAGCTCCCGCCTCTTTTTCTTCCACGGAAGCGGCACATTCCATTTTTTCAGCGCACTGAAAAAATAATAATAAATATTAAAGAGAACCGTTGTGATCGTCCAGGTCAGCGGATAGCTGAATACCACTGTCAGGATATCCGGGCGGATCGGAACAGCGATCAGGATCCAGACAACCCGCAGGACGCACACGCCCAGCGCCGTCATAATCATCGGAATCCAGCAGTCTCCCACACCGCGAAGTGCGCCGGAATAAATCTCAATACAGAGGTATGTCACAAATGCCGGCACCAGGAAGTGAAGAATCTTCATGCCGATCGCAATTACCGCCGCATCCGTTGTGAACAACAGATAAATATAGCCGCCCGTCAGATACAGGATCGTGCTCAGCCCCACCGTGATAATACAGGAAATTCCCAGGCAGACGTACACGCTGCGTTTCACACGGTCCAGCCGCCCCGCGCCGTAATTTTGTCCGACAAAGGTCGTGATGGAGATCCCCAGCGCATTAATGATCATCCAGTAAGTGCTGTCGATCTTTCCATATGCAGCCCACGCCGCCACCGTGTCTGTTCCCAGTGCATTGACGCTGCTCTGGATCACGAGGTTGGAAAAGGAATACATAACCGACTGGAGTCCAGCCGGAAACCCAATCCGGATGATCCGCACCAGAATCACCGGTGTGATCCGCGTTTTCCGGATCTCAAACCGGTACGAGCCATCCGCACGCATCAGCGTTCCCAATACCAGACACGCACTGACCACCTGGGAAAGAATCGTCGCCACCGCCGCGCCACGCACGCCCATCCGAAGTCCTACTACAAACAACAGATCGAGCGCAATGTTTGTAAAACAGCTGATCACAAGGAAATAGAACGGTCTTTTGGAATCACCGATTGCCCGCAGGATTCCGGCACCCATATTATATAAGAGGTTCGCCGTGATTCCGACAAAATAAATGTGCAGATACCCGCTTGCATTGTCCATGATATCCTCCGGCGTCCCCATCAGGCGAAGCGCCGTGTCGGAAAAAAGGAGTCCGCCAACCGTCATGAGGATACCGCACAGCAGCGAAAAGGCAATCGCCGTGTGGACTGCCTCGCTGACCCGCTGACCGCGTCCCGCCCCGTAAAACTGGGCGATGATAACTGTCGCACCCGAAGAAAGTCCTACAAAAAAGCCAACCAGCAGGTTCGTAAGCATCGATGTGCTTCCGCCGACCGCCGCCAGCGCTTCCTTTCCGACAAAACGGCCTACTACCACCGCATCTGCCGTATTATAGAGCTGCTGAAAAAAAGTTCCAAATAAAATCGGGAAGAAAAATAGCAGAAGCTGTTTCCAGATCACTCCCTCTGTGATCGCATTTGCCCGGCCAGTCCCCCCGGTTTGTCTGACTCCCTCTTCCCGTCTGGTATCTTTCATCCAATCCACCCCCTCTTATGTTCTTTGTCTCTGTTTCCTGTATGCATCCTGCTCACAGATATTTCACCTATAGGAATTCATATGTCTTTTCGTTATTCTTCTCCCGCAAATCCCATTTCCAACTCAATTCAGCTCCGCAATCCGCGAGATCCCCACATAGATATGAGAAATCTTGTACCAGGTAGCAAAATCGACCACGCCCGTCTGCGGAAGTCCAAACACCGACTGGAACGCCCGTACGGACGCCTCCGTTCCGGGTCCGTAGATCCCGTCCGGCGTAACCCGCGGGATCGCTGTATACACAGTCGCCACCGCGTCAAGCTGCTGCTGCAGCTGCCGCACCTTATCGCCGCTGGCCCCCACCTTAAGCGGTTCCCCCGGATAGGAGATCGGGATTCCTGATATCTGTTCCGCAGTGTTGATGTAAATACTATTTCCATAGAAGCGCCGCAATATCTCAATCGCGCTGTATCCCTGTTCTCCCAGACTGCATGATCCCCACTGGGTCATCCAGCCCGGGCAGGACACCTGCCGCCCGTCGCAGTACTGCGTCAGAATCGGCTGCCTCACACCGGGGCGGGACAGATAGTTGTCAAAAATGTCATCCACCACCTCTGAGATCGGCTCAAAAATATCGCGCCCGTAAATCCATTTGTGATCGAATGCCGTTGAGGATGTAATCGTAAAATCGTAGCCCTGGTTCCGATACCACTCCGTATACACCCGGTTCAACGTAAACGACATGATCGCCAGCACATTAGCGACGATTGTGCTGCGCGGCCAGGTCGCATAAATCTCGCTCGATGCCACGTTCTTGATATAATCCCGGTATGCCACATAGTAATCTTTTGCGGACGCATTCGTCGGTGCACCGTCATGCACGACGATCGTCTGCGGCACCACCACGCGGCTCAGCACGATCTCTCCGCTCTCCTGCACTGGTTTTACCTCATCCTCGGCAATCTTGGGCGGATAGGAACCATATAAGGTATGGTCCGGAATCTGGATATTCTCCTCCGCTCCGGTCTGAGCTGGAAGCGGAATCATCCGGATCGGCTGGACTGCCAGCACGCCCGCCAGCACCTCCGTTCCCTTTACCTTCACCGACTCATAGCCCTCTGCCCTCACTTCCACCGTATAATCCGCATACGGCTTTTCCCGGTTCTGTTCTTCCAGTGAAAGCGACACAGGAGGCGCTGCTACCGCAATCTCCTCTGTCTGCCCGGATAAATTGGTTCTAAGCACTTCCTGCGTCTGTCCGGAATCGCCATAACTGACCGAAACCTCTGCTCCCTCAATCGGGAAATTGTTTTCACGGTTTACCACATCGATCCTCAGATAGCCGTCCTGCATTCCAGTTGTCTCACAGATTCGAACACGGTCGAACAAATGATAGCGCATACACGCAGCCTCACATTTATTTTACATGGTCATTTACAGTTTATATCCGGCATCTTTTATCTATGCCGGTTTTTAACCGCTTTTTAATGTTTTACTGCCGTATCTTCCTTGTTCTCCTCCTCTAAATCGCTCGCGTCGCCTCTGTCAGCCATGCTTTCTCTTCCTCCGTCATATACGGAGACAGCTTCTTAAACACGCCCTTGTGGTACGCGTTCAAAAGCTCGCGGTCACGCCCTTCCATCAGCGATACATCGATCGTGTCCAGATCAATCGGAACCCAGGTCAGATTTTCAAATTTCATGAACTGACCAAATTCATTCTTCACATCTTTCACACAGAGCATCAGATTCTCCGTCCGGATGCCAAATTTTCCTTCCAGATAAAGACCCGGCTCATCAGAGGTAACCATGCCTTCCTCCAGAACCGCATTTTCAGCGGGCGATGTGAGCAGCCTCCATCGGATGGAATTCGGGCGCTCATGCACACAGCCCAGATAGCCGACACCATGCCCTGTTCCATGGTTGAAATCCAGGCCGTTTCTCCACAGGAGTTCGCGCGCAATATAGTCCAGGTTGATACCGCGGCAGCCATACATAAACTTCGCATCCAGCAGACGCAGCATCGAGCACGCCACCAGCGTACAGCAGCGTTTTTCTTCCTGCGTGATCGGTCCGACCGCGATGGTACGCGTCACATCCGTCGTTCCCTCATAATACTGTCCGCCGGAATCGACCAGATACAGCCCCTTATTCGGCACACTGCTCTTCTCTGTCTCAGACGCCGTATAGTGGCACATCGCCGCGTTCGGTCCCCACGCAGAGATCGTCGTAAAGCTCATATCCAGGCAGTTTTTTTGTTCCAGGCGCAGCTTATCCAGATATTCCCCGGCGGTCCACTCATCCAGTCCTTTTTCACCTGCATGTTCCTTCATCCAGCGCAGGAAACGGGTCAATACCAGACCATCCTGCACATGCACGCGGCGCATATTTTCCTGTTCCACTGGATTTTTGACTGCTTTTGCCGCTGCCGTCGGGTTCATCGCCTCGATCACTTTCACACTCGCATCCAGGCACCGGAACAGACGGTAATTGATCTTCGACTTTTCCAATAATACACGCTCATAGCGGAATGCGGATGCAATCTGGTATACCGCCTCATATGGCATGATCCGAACGCCCAGTCCATGCAGATAGGCACGTACTTCCTCGTTCAGCGTCTTCTCATGAATAAAGAAGAATAATTCCTGTTTTGTCACAATCAAGTAGGACAATACAACCGGCGTATGTACAATATCATCGCCCCGGATATTTAAAAGCCACGCAATATCATCAAGACTCGTCAGCAGATGCACCGTCGCCTGACACTTTTTCATCTCCCCGCGCAGATCTGCAATCTTCTCCGCCGCCGGTTTTCCCGCATACTTCTCTTCCAGAATCCAGACCGGGTTCATCGGAAGCGCCGGGCGGTCATCCCAGATACTCCCAATCAGATCCTCTCCCTCCGAAATGCGTACCTTTTTCCCAGACAGTGCTTTCGCGATGTGCTCGCCCTCTGCCGTATCGACCACTCTGCCGTCAAAGCCCAGAACACCCTGTTCCGGCATATGTTTTTTCAAAAATTCCAGCGTTGTCGGCACGCCCTCCTGACCGGAGCGATAAAGTTTCACCCCGCTGCCGGAAAGCTCTGCTGCCGCCTGCACAAAATATCTGCCATCCGTCCAGAGCCCTGCGTCCTCCATCGTGATGATCGCTGTTCCCGCCGAGCCGGTAAAGCCTGTCATATATTTCCGGCATTTGAAATACTCGCTCACATATTCCGAGCCATGGAAATCCGATGTCGGAATCAGATATGCGTCCATTCCACGCTCCGCCATCTTCTCGCGAAGCTGTTCAATTCTCTCCCGAACCTCACGTCCCATTTTTCTGCCTCCTATTGTTTCTCTATTATCCATTTTTCAACGCATCTTCGATCGCCTCCGTGATCGCCTCACTGTACGTCGGATGCGCGCGCATCGCCGTCGAGAGCTGATATGCCGTAAGACCGTTGGCGATCGCCGTTGCCATCTCTCCAATCATGTCCGTCGCACGCGCACACATGATCTGCGCCCCGATCAGCGTGTTGGTATACGCCTCAAAAATCAGGCGCACAAAACCGCGGCTGTTTCTCGCCAGAAGCGCTTTTCCATTTTCCGTCATATATGCCACACCGCACTTGATCTTCATATTATAAAGGCGGGCGTCATTTTCCGTAAATCCAACCGCCGCAATCTCCGGCTCCGTATAAATACAGGTCGGCACAACCGGAAGCACGACATACATACCGTTCGGCACGACCGAAAGCTGCATCCGGTGTCCGCGTCCCGCCAGGTTTTCGACCAGATAAGCCGCATGGGACGCTGCCACATGGGCAAGACGTTTCCGCGCCACGGTATCGCCGATCGCATAGACATTTTCCTGCGTCGTGCGGTAAGTTCCCTTGATGAGCGGACGCCCATTTTCCAGCTGCACCTGACAATCGTCCGCCAGAACCTTCGACATATTCGGGCGTCTGCCGACTGCCACCAGCACGCGGTCTGCCGGGCTTTCCTTCCAGCCGCGCTCACAGCGGTAATTGACCGACACCGTATCGTTGCCGCGATCCTTGATCTCCATGACCTGTACATTGCAGTGGACTTCAATACCCTTAGAACGCAGATTTGCTTCCATCTGCTCGGAAATCATCGGATCCATCGACTCCAGCAGACGGTTTGCCTGCTCCAAAAGCGTCACGCTGGAACCGAGCGCCGCGAAGATCGTCGCGATCTCCACACCGATGACACCGCCGCCGATGACCGTCAGACAGTCAAAATTCCAGTCATCCATCCGCAGAATATCACGGCTTGTCATAACCTGCGGCAGATCAATTCCCGGGATATCCGGAATCACAGGGCTGGAACCGGTTGCCAGAATCACATTTTTTCCTTTCAGCGTCAATGCGCCTTTGGAGGTCGTCACACGCACCACATTATCCGCATGCAGGCGCGCATCGCCGTGAATCATCTCCACCTCCGCTTTTTCTAACATTCCCTGAATCATTGAGCGGAATGATTCCACGGACTCATTTTTATAAATCTGCATCTGCCGCCAGTCAAAGCTGACCTTCTCCGCCACGATGCCAAACCGGAATGCTTTCAGCATATCCCGGTAGACCGCCGTCGCCTGCAGAAGCGCCTTGGCAGGAATACAGCCGGTATTGACGCATGAGCCGCCCAGCGCTTTTTTCTCGATCAGGACTGCATCCATCCCCATCGCTGCCGCACGCAGCGCTGCCGTATATCCCGCCGGTCCCGCACCGATAATAATTAAATCATAGATATGATCCGCCATATAAATATCCTATCCTCTCATTCTATGGGCTTCCCATTACATAAAAAGAATGTGCCTTTTTGTGTAATAGGGAATTCTAATGAATTTCTTATTACACAAAAAACTGCCGCAGAAAATCACTTTCCCGGGCAGCTTTTCATCAATTTTATTTTTACAGCAGATGAATGTTGTGAGCCTCTGCCTCTGCGCGCACACCGTCCGGCCAGATCGACGCCTGCACCTCTCCGATATGTGCTTTCCGCAGGAAGAACATACAGATACGGGACTGACCGATACCGCCGCCGACTGTATACGGAAGCTCTCCCTCCAGAACTGCTTTCTGGAATGGCAGCTCCGCGCGTTCCTCACATCCCGCCTTTACCAGCTGCTCTTTCAGGGAATCCTCATCAACACGGATACCCATGGAAGAAAGCTCCAGTCCGATATCCAGAACTGGATAATATACCAGAATATCGCCGTTTAATTTCCAGTCATCATAGTCCGGAGCACGACCATCGTGCTTCTCACCGGATTTCATCTTGTCACCAATCTGCTCAATAAATACCGCACCATGCAACTTCGCAATCTTGTACTCGCGCTCCTTCGGTGTGCAATCCGGATACATATCTTCCAGCTCCTGGGTCGTCACAAATGTGATATTTTCCGGAAGATAACGTCCAATGTACTCATACTCATATGCCATATAGTCCTCGGTCACTTTCAGTGCCTTGTAAACCGAACGGACAATGGATTCCAGTGTCTCACGGGTACGATCTTTTTTACTGATGATCTTCTCCCAGTCCCACTGATCCACATAAATGGAATGGATGTTGTCTGTATCCTCATCACGACGGATCGCGCTCATGTCGGTGTAAAGGCCTTCACCTTCCTGAAATCCGTACTCTTTTAATGCCTGACGTTTCCATTTGGCGAGAGAATGTACAATCTCAGCCTTCCGATCTTTCTGCTCCAGAATTCCAAAGGACACCGGGCGCTCTACGCCGTTTAAGTTATCGTTCAGACCAGATTCCGGCAGTACAAAAAGCGGTGCGGACACACGGGTCAGATTGAGCTGTTTTGCCAGTTCTCTCTGAAAAAAGTCCTTGATTTCCTTGATAGCAACCTGTGTTTCTCTCAAATCCAATACCGGTTTATAACCAGCCGGAGTAATTAAATGTTCCATCTGTTACATCCTCTCTTTTTTCCCGGTGCGTGTCCGGTTCCCTGCCGCACTGCCGATTTCTGCAGCCGCAGTTCATCCTTTTAGTCAAAGCTTGCAGGCACGCGCCTTTTAAGTCATTTCTTGTTATTGTACTGCATGGAATTTCTACTCAAAGAAACTCACCTGTGGACAATAACCGTTTGGTAGCTATTATATCATTTATATAGGAAAATGGGAACAGGTAAAATAGGAAAATAACTTCTTTAAAATAAATGAAGGTGTTCGCACGCTTTATAAATTCCATCTTCCCCGATCGGTGCCGTCACGTAATCGGCTACTTTTTTAAGCGCATCCACTGCATTTCCCATCGCCACGCCGATGCCGGCTTCCTGCACAACCTCAATATCATTCATGCTGTCGCCAAATGCCACTGTATCGGAGAGATCTTCTTTTTCTCCAAAATACACCGCCAGCCTGCGGAGTCCGTCCGCCTTGGAATTGCCTTTCTCGACCACATCCGCGCCATGTCCGCTCGCAAACATCGGCAATTTCAGGGTCGGAAATTCCCGTTCCATCTCCTTCACCTGTTCACGGCTGCCGACAAACGCCAGTGTCCGGACCGGCATCGTGAGCATCTTCCACGGATCCTGGAACTGCCGCCCGCAGCTTCCCCAGAAGCGGATATCATTAGCCGCAATGATCTCTGGATGGATATAGTAATCTTCATCCCCCACCGTCATGCCGATTCCGAAGCCCTTTTCATCGCAAAAACTCAGCACCCGGCGCAGGAGTTTCGGATCAAAGATGTGCTCAAACAGCAGCTTATCTCCCACTGTGATCTTCGTCCCGTTCATATGTACAATCGCATCCGGACGGACGATGTCCCGGTACGATGTACTGTAATAATTATCCATATCGCGCCCCGTTGCCAGCACAATCTTGTACTTCGGGCGTAGCTTTTCAATCGCCTCCAGCGCACTCGGTGTGATCTGATCCGTCCGGTGGTCTAAGAGGGTCATGTCGAGGTCAAAACTTATCATGATGTTCTCCTTGGGGTTGGTTACTACAAAAGGTCACAGCCGAAGACTCTGCTATGACCTTTTCTTTTAATTATCCACGTTTTCATCATACCATTTTTCAAATTTGGAGTCAATATTGGGAAAATATTCATTCTGTTGATCCATTCCATTGATTCGTAAAATTCCACTCAACCATCAAAATTACATCAAAAAAACAAACATCCGGCAGCGAAAATTTAGAAGTCATAGTTGATTTTTGATGTAATTTTGATATAATGATATGCATATGATGTTGGGGGCAAAAGCTTTTGACCCCTCTGATACCGAATTGCTCTGCACTGCGTGCTCCCGCAATTCTCAAAAACATTCGCAATTCGCTCATTTTTCTTTGAAAAATGGCTACTTACTCATGTTTTTGGCGGGTCCCAAGGGCAAAAATTCTCCTGCAAGCAAGCTTGCGTCGAACTTCTGACCTTTTGACCCTGGTATCATGCATATAATATTTCAACAAATGGCGGTATATGTCAGCTGAACATTTGGCAAAGTACAGCTATGATTTATTTTCGGGGTATGGCGTAGCTTGGTAGCGCGCTCGGCTGGGGGCCGAGAGGTCGCAGGTTCAAATCCTGTTGCCCCGATTTTTAGCATATTCTTAGAGTTCTTAATAAATAAAAGGAAGAAAGCCGGGCAGCTCTCACCGCCCGGCTTTCTTCCTCTCAGTTCACACCCCATGCAAGCTGAATCTCCATCTCTAATTTCCGCAGCCACAGCCGCCATTATTACTGCAGCCGCAGCCAGACTGGCTGTCTCTTCCGGCATCATAGCCATCCCGATAGCCGATTGCATAACCATCGTTGAAACCTCTCCGATAGGAATTTCTTCCATTATTTCCACAGCTATTCCAGCCCCATCCATTGTTTCCGCAGCCGCCGCATCCTCCGCAGTGTCCACAACCATTACCCCAAGACCAACACATATGATAATCTCCTTTTCATTTTTCATTGATACTATATCATATGCCTGTCAACGCAAAGTGTGTCCCACTTCCCCGGAAGCCACACTGTCAGCCGTTTCAAGCATCTGTCCCAAAACACGCCACCAGCCATTTTCTCTGCATCATGGCAATAAAAATGGGCGCATGCCAGACACATCACGCCCACTTTTATCTACTTACACCCGGAAGTTCCGGCTCTTAAACACATACACATGTGCGAACAGTGTCACCAGCACAACTGCCGCCAGCACCAGATCGCCCGTACCGCCGCCCAGATGAAACGCCATGCCAAACAGCGACAGCGTATCAATCGCAAACAGCCATTTTTCAACCGCATACACCTTTTTCAGGTTATATTTCTTCGGATCGATCGAATCCGATATAAAAATCAGGAAATCTTTGCCGCAGAACAAATCAATTGTCTCTGCCAGTCCCAGACACCCCGTTAAAAAGAACAGTATATCCATCCGCATTCTCCTTCCCTAGAACCGCTTCCAGGTTTCCCTTGAAAACAGCAGAAGTACCGGGAAAATCTCCAGACGTCCTGCCAGCATATCAAAAATCAGAACCACTTTTGAGAAATTACTGAAAAATCCAAAGTTTCCGGTCGGTCCGACCAGCGCCAGACCCGGTCCGATATTATTAAACGTAGCCGTAACCGCCGTAAAATTCGTCACCAGATCGTATTCATCCAGAGAAATCAGCAGAACAGATACCGTAAAAATGAGCACATACGCAACCATAAACACATTCGTCGAGCGCACAACCTCATGCTCCACGATCTTTCCATCCATTTTGATCTTCTCCACTGCACTCGGGTGCAGGTACTGTTTCAGCTCCTTTTTTACCGATTTAAGCAGAATCAAAACACGCGACACCTTGATACCGCCTCCGGTACTGCCCGCGCAGGCGCCGATAAACATCAAAAGTACCATAATCGTTCTTGAAAGCTGCGGCCATTTATCAAAATCCACCGTGGCATAACCGGTCGTCGTGATAATCGAACCGACCTGGAATGCCGCATCCTGGAATGCCTGCAGTGCATTGCCGCAGAGTGCTACCGTATTGACTGTAATGATGCCAACCGCCGATGCAATGATTAGAAAATATGCCCGGACCTCCTGCATTTTAAAGGCCTGTCCCATCTTCCGCATCAGCAGAAAGAAGTAAAAGTTAAAGTTCACTCCGAACAGAATCATAAACACCGTCACGACATTTTTCTGAAATGCCGTGTAGCTCGCCAGACTATCATTCCGGATTGCAAAACCACCCGTACCTGCTGTTCCGACCGTGATCGTGATCGCGTCGAAAATCGGCATTTTCCCAAGAATCAGAATCACAGCCTCAAGAATCGTCATTCCCAGATAAATCTGGTATAACAGCTTCGCCGTCATCTGAACCTTCGGAACGAGACGACTCACGATGGGTCCTGGGCTCTCCGCTTTCATCAAATTCATATGGGAACCGCCCACCATCGGCAGGACACTCAGAAGAAATACCAGAACGCCCATACCGCCGATCCAGTGCGTAAAACTTCGCCAGAATAATAAGCATTTCGGCAGCTGCTCCACATTGCTCAGAATACTTGCACCGGTCGTCGTAAAGCCCGATACCGTCTCAAACAAGGCATCGATCGGATTTGGAATATAGCCGCTTAATACAAACGGCACTGCTCCCATCACACTGAGTAAAACCCAGCTTAGAGAAACCGCCACAAAGCTCTCCGCCACATAAAAGATCTGATTTTTCGGTTTCCGGCGTACCAGAAGCATACCAACCATCAGGCATACTGCCATCGTTGCCAGAAAACACCATACCTCTGACTCACGGTAAATCAGTGCCACTACCGTCGGAAGCACCATAAAAGCCGCCTCAAAATTCAGGATCCAGCCTATGATATAAAATACAATCGAATAATTCATCTATGCCGCCTACTTTCTCAGGATGTCGCGGATATCCCGCAGACCTTTCTGACTCGTCAGGACGATCACTGTATCGCCCTGCTGGATGCAGTCCTGTCCACGCGCGATCTTGATATTGCCGCCGCGGTTGATGCATCCGATCAGCAGGTTGTTCTTGAGATTCAGATTCATCAGCGGAATGCCCGTCACTTCCGACTCCTCGCGGATCACAAACTCCAGCGCTTCCGCCCGGCTGTCGAGAATATGGTACAACGTCTCCACATTGCTGCCGATGGTATTCTGCATCGCGCGCACATACTGTAAAATGTAGTCCGCCGTGATGTATTTCGGATAAATCAGACTTCCCAGATCCAGCTTGCTGATCAGCTCGTCAAAGGCGATCCGATTAACCTTTGTCACCAGCTTCGCGCTGGAATTTTCCTTCGCATACAGCGCAAGGAATACATTTTCCTCATCCATATTCGTCAGAGTGACAAATGCCTCCGCCGTCATCAGCCCCTCTTCCAGAAGAAGCTGCCGGTCCGTTCCGTCACCGTTGAGGATCAACGCATCGTCCAGAAGCTCTGTCAGAACCTCGCAACGCGCTTTATCTTTCTCCACAATTTTAACCCGGATCTTCATCGCAGCCAAAAGTTTCGCCAGATAATAAGCAATCGTACCGCCTCCGACAATCATCGTATTTCTGACCTGGTTTGTCTGGATGCCGATCTTGCGGAAAAATTCTGCCGAATTTGCCGGGGAAGCGATAATCGACACCATATCCCCGTTTTTAATCACAAATTTACCATCCGGGATCGCCACCTCATCGCCGCGCTCAACACCGCCGATCAGGACATCGCAGCGGAATTGGCTATCAATATCCATGACCGAAAGCCCGTCCAGCTTAAACTCCGGTTTTACCTTAAATTTCAGAAGCTCTACCTTTCCCTTGGCAAATGGATCGATCTTGATCGCTGACGGGAAGCGCAGAATTCTCGAAATCTCCGTCGCCGCCGCATATTCCGGGTTGATAATCATGGAAATTCCCAGCTGCTGCTTGATAAAGGTAAGCTCGTTGCTGTAAATCGGATTCCGCACACGCGCAATCGTGTGGCAATGTCCCACTTTTCTCGCAATCAGGCAGCAGAGAAGGTTCATCTCATCCGACCCTGTCACGGCAATCAGCATGTCCGCCGTCTGCACACCTGCCTCGATCTGCATGGAAATGCTGGCACCATTTCCCACCAGCTTGATCGCATCAATATCATCTGACACCCGCTGCATTCGCTCCGCAGACGTATCGATCATCACCACATTGTGATCCTCCCGGACAAGCTGCTCCGCCAGCGTCGTACCAACCTTGCCGCATCCGATAATGATTATATCCATAGTTTCCTCCGTTATTTTCTGCTTATCCGCCATACCGATACAGAAAATCTCTATTTTATATACAAAATAAAAAATGTGCCTTAACACTTTCCTATGACGGAAAAAGGGTGCCTGAAAACCGCGCCCTGATCCATACCGAATTATTATAACACCTTCTGCGAGTTTTTGAAATATAAATTGTGTTAAGAGGGCATTTTGTGGGCGTTTTGAATATATTTGTCTCTTTCGATCCCAAAAGTGCCTACCCGTGTACAGTAACTTTCCTCCCTTTTGGGCAAGATAAATTTCTTGACTTTTTCAGAAAAAACAGTATACTTAATATATATTTGCAGATATGGTTCATCGGTAGAACGCTAGCTTCCCAAGCTGGAAAGGCGGGTTCGATTCCCGTTATCTGCTTTTTTTGATGGATGCGGAAACCCTTGTAAATGCTGGATTTTTCCTTTATTTACAAGGGTTTCTGGTGTTTTTGGAGCATCTACCACGAAAGCATATTTCAGTATAAAGAACCCCTTTTTCTGGGGAAATATCACACGAAATATCACACGAAAAAAGGGCTGTTTTCCCTTTATTTTCAAGGAATGACAGCCCCTTATTATGCGCTTATATTGTGTTTTTCATCATATTTTATCGTATATGTCCGTCCTCTGCTATCCGATCTGCGGTAATCATCCAGCCATCCGAATCAAACGCATACGCCTGCCCGTCAATCTGGCAGACTGCATCGTGCCGGTAGATGTACCCACTCAGCAGATACCACCAGCGCCCGTCCTGGCACACCCAGCCAGTAAGATACTTGCCAGACACCCAGCCGTCCGCAGTCTGGATCCACGGATCGCCGCCGGCAAAGCATTTATTAATTGGCTGCACACGCTGATCCTTGGTGTAGCGCTTGCCAGAGTCAGCACCTGCCGGAGCTGTCCGGATGATGAGCGAGGATGCAGTGACGCTCAAGCCGTGTGCGCCGCTCTTAATTTCTTTAAGATCGGTGATCACCGTTTTTGACTGTTCTGGTACCGTGCTGTTCTCCGCCGCCCAGGTCTTTTTAAACGCCTCAAATGTCCCATATTTCTGTTTCAAAATCCCAGTACCGCTGCCCCAATCCGGCAAATATACGTGTGGCTTGTCTACGATGCTTTTCCAATCGCCGCCCCATCCAAGCCCCAGATTTTTGGCAAGCTCTCCTACTTTCTTAAAATAATCTCCAGACTCATTATAGGCGCCTTTTCCATCTGCCCGGTAGAAATCCGCTGCAATGCCCCATTGGTGCTGGCTGCTATAGCTGCTGCCCCTAGCATTCGTGACAATGCTGCCCGGCTGAGTCCGCCCTTGTGCATACAAAGCGTCCTGTTCGGCGACGCTCCGGAAAGATTCCCCGATTTTAATCGGCAAACCTGCACCGACACACTTATCAACGAGCTGCGCAGTCAGCGCCTGGAGGCGCGGATGGCATAATGTGATATCTCTCATAGATTTGTCCTCTTTTCTTTATGATATGAAAAAATATGAAATTTTGTTTTCCGGGGTATCTTGCAAAGAATTTTCGCATATGCTATAATGCCGATAGGCTAAGAGATAGTAGTTGTCCATCACAGGCAACGACAAAACCCCCAAGGATCGCGACTCCTTGGGGGTTTTTATTCCTAATTTCACGACGGGAAGGCTTAAACCCGCAGGCTAGTTACCGACTATTTGTGACCGTCTAAACATTTGCAGATGAGATGGCTAATCACACCCGCCACGACGGAAACAATAAGAGATAATAGTATTTCCACCGCAGGCACCTCCTTCCTGTCACCAGTTTCGGAGGCGGTAACTCTGACATTATAGCATATAAATTTCTTTCACTCTATCGGCTTTCGTCGATTTTCCCTATTGTTGCGATGCCGCAACGGCAGCCATGCCCCGAACTGCCGCGGGAGATAGTCGGATCGCCTCCTTCTACTCTTCTTTTCCTGACTGCTTAAAAATCTGGTTTACATACGTAGACAATCCCGCCACAAGGACGCCCTGTGTAAGTGCCGTGAAAACTGCCAGCGCGATATCCTGACCACTGCCGCAGGCACAGGTGGCGAACACATAGATGGCACAAATCGCAACGCCAATCAGCCCATTAATGAGTGGGATGTATTTGTCTTTCACTGTCTCGCTCTGCTTCAGCCACATCCCAATAAAGTACAGCACTACTGCTACCACAAGTAATTCCGGCTTTACATAATCTTTAATCTGCATACCTTATCCCTCCATCTGCTTTTCCAAATCTGCGATCCGATGGTTTGCCACCCGGATCTGTTCCTGCATCACTGCCTCGGTCTCCTCTAATTTATATGTACGCTCAATTACTGTATGAAAGCAATTATGAATGATGAAGTCATGGAACGACTGATTGATACGCTGATGGAGTTGCAGAAGAAAGAAAGCACCGATCTGCCTCTTTTGAAAAAGCAGCTTGCAGAAACGGAAAAAGGTATTAACAATATGCTCAACTCCATTCAAGCAGGGATTTTTACTCCGTCCACCAAGCAAAGACTGGACGAGTTGGAGGAAACCAAAAGGCAGCTTGAAGTCAGCATTTTGCAGGAGGAAATGCACAAGCCCCTGCTTACAAGAGAACAGATAGCATTTTTCATTTACCGCTTCCGTAAATTTGATGTGACAAAGCGGGAACAGCGGCAAAGACTGATTGACAGTTTTGTAAATGCGGTGTATCTTTATAAGGACAAGATAATTCCTTACTTTTAACTGTAAGAACGGTTCTAAGACCATCACACTGGCGGAGGTTGAGGGTTCGGATTTATCCGTACTCGGTGCTGGTTTGAAAACCTCCGTAAAGAATGAATTTGACATTGTTTACGGAGGTTTTTGTTTTATCCCTTCGCTTTCACTTTATCAAACTCTGGGTTAAACGTATAGAAATTACGACTGCTCAGGTGATCCTGTACATTTCTTAAAGCTTCACCAAACCGCTGAAAATGTACAATCTCCCGCTCGCGCAGAAAACGGATCGGATCGCATACTTCCGGATCTTTGACCACGCGGAGAATATTGTCGTAGGTTGTGCGGGCTTTCTGCTCTGCTGCCATATCCTCATATAAATCCGTGATCGCATCGCCCTTCGACTGGAACTCGCACGCATTGAACGGGATTCCGCCTGCTGCTTGCGGCCAGATTGCCGTGGTGTGGTCGATATAGTATGGTCCAAACCCGGATGACTCGATCTGTGCCGGAGTAAGGTTGCGCGTGAGCTGCTGGACAATGGCGGCAATCATCTCCATATGGGCGAGTTCCTCGGTTCCGATGTCAGTCAGAAGTCCTTTCTGCATCTTATAAGGCATCGTATACCGCTGGGACAGGTAGCGCATAGAGGCTCCGATTTCGCCGTCAGGACCGCCATACTGGCTCATTATATATTGCGCGATCTTCGGATTCGGCGTCTTGATATTGACTGGATATTGTAATCTTTTTTCATATCTCCACATACGCTACACCTCCCCTTCCCACGGCCAGCGCTCTGTAAGCCAGGACCATGTGCATGCATCGTCCGCATCCTCGATCGTGAGCGGTCCAAACGATGCCTCATACGCTTTAACAGCTTCTTTCCGAAGTGCCACCACATACCGGTAATAATTCAGCGCATTCCTGTCATCCGGGTGGGTGTCCAGATAGAGAATCACATCATCCATTGCAAAGCTGGCATCATCAATCCGTTTCATCAATTTTCTGGCAGTCTCATTCATCAGCAGGCACCTCCCATCATAAACGGCAGATCCAGATCCGGAAAAATAGTTCCCCGCCTGAATGCGGTTTCCAGCGCATACGGCTGCTGCCAGGACTGAACCGGTACATATCCCATGCCGACCGGATAATTTCCGCCTCCCAGAAATGTCTGCGGCGGCCTGTTTCCTCCTGTCTGCGGATACGGGCGGGCAGGTCGGATTTCTGGCCCCTGCGGGCAAAATGCCCCATTTTCCAAAACAGGATGCACCGAACCAGCACAAGGTATTTCCGGCGGACAGGTTGGCGGTGCAGTATTTATGCAGCGATTGCCAGAAATGCCTGCCACCGGGCATGACATAAGAGGCATTCCCGAACGGCAGGCATTTTTCCGGCTGGAGTTATCCTGATAACCATTCATATTTCATTCTCCTACAAAAGCAGTTATACTTTATCTTATGCAGGAAATATATAAATGCGATCGCCGCTGAAAAACAGAGCGATCATTATGTACTATTTTTTACAAAGGTAACTGATAACATCTTTTCTGGTAATAATACCGATAAAATTTTTCTGATCATCCAGCACCGGCACGAAATTCTGGTTCATGATCTTTCCCAGAAGATCTTCCATATCCGCATTGACAAGTACCGGCTGATTATCGGAACGGCGTGGAATCTCAGTGATCCGCACTTTTTCCAGTCCTTTCTGCACCAGATCTGTCTTATTTTTGAGTCCCCACAGCAGATCGCCCTCGGTTAATGTTCCTGCGTAACGCCCTGCCTTCGTGATGATCGGCACCGCAGAATACTTGTACTTTTCCATCGTATCCATTGCCTGCCCAACCGTGTCCTCCTCATTCACATAAATGACTTCACTTTTCGGTGTCAGAAAAAATAATATATTCATGGTTTACCTGTTCTCCTTTCATCTTTCCCCATACGTACCCCATACGTATCTGTAGATTTTGTATATTTTCGTTCAAATCTGCCTTCGTTCTTCTTGATTATACCAAATCCGTCCAAAAAAGATATAAAGAAATCCTTATTTTTCCATCAAATTTTTCTATAATCGGTACTGTTCATACCCGTGACCAGTAACTATATTCCGCTCCTAATAACCCATCTCCTCATCCACAAACACAACCTCTACTTCCATCCCATTGCTCGGACGCTCCAGGATCACGATCGAATGGCAAATCCGTGCCGGGCTGTTGCAGTCTACGCAAACGCCCGTTTTCGCACACGGGGTCTGGACCTGCAGACGGGCTGCGTTCTTCGGTGCTGCGATCTGTTTTGCACGTTCCATCGCAGATGTCAAATCCGGACAGACTTTATTGTTTCCAATGACAAAATATACTTTTTCCGGTCCGAATAAGGTCTGCGACACGCGGTTTCCGGTTCCATCGATATTGACCAGTTCTCCGGTTTTGGAAACACCATTGGCGCTGGTTATGTACACCTCGGCACTTCTCGCTTCCATAAGCGTCTCGCGCCCTGCCTTTTTCCAGTGCCAGATCACCTCATTTTTCTCGGAAAGTGCTTCATAAAGTCCCATCTCCTGTGCCGTCACGCTTCCGCCTATCGCAACTTTTTTCCCGGAAATCTGATCTTTCAGATAGTCCAACGCAGCCTCCTTTGTATCAAAGAAACTCGTTTTAAATCCGTGACGTTCAAAATTATTCTTCAACAATTCCTGTTCCATCTTTGTCCTCCTTATTAAATCGTTCAATTTATAGTAACTTTGTAACTGTTCAGTAGGTCTGCGCATTTACTGCGCTGACCGTACGAAAACATGAACCAGCAGGCAAAAATCCCATTGCCGTAGGCAATTTTTAATGGATTTTTGCGCGTGACTGTGAAGGTACTGAACAGTTACGTAACTTTTATTTATAACCTACATTGACAGCTTTTGATCTTTGAAAATATTCGTACTTTACCTATAGTATATCAAATATTGGCAGAAAAACAAGGCAGAGCAAATTAGCTGCCCGCCTTGCTTCAAGTCAAGTTACTGTTCACACATGCGTGCCCAGTAACGGAATTTGCCGTGGCTTCGCATTCAAATACGGCAAATTCCTGCTGCCACCACGTTTTCTTACGGCACTTTCGGTTCCAAAAGTGCCTACCCGTAAACAGTATCAAGTCAACAAAATTCCCTGTCTTCATGTTTTCATACAGCAGCTTTCTGTTTCAAAACCACCTGTCACAAAACACAAACTTATCCCTTCATTTCCAATTTCTGCCACAGCCAGAACCAGACTGCAAGGCGTATCATAAACAGCATTTCAGCCTGTCATTCCAGATAGTCCAGCGCATCCACCGGTTCTCCGTCGTGCATCAGCTCGAAATATACGTTATTTCCCTCAATCGAATAGTATTTGGTCGGCTCTGCCACATATCCGAGTATCGTATCTTTTGCCACATACTGCTTCTGCGCCACCTGAACGTCCTTGAGCTGTCCACAGACCGCCGTGTAGCCGCTTCCCAGATCCAGCACAACATAATTGCCGATCTCCTCATTAGAACCGACTTCGGTTACCTGCGCCTCGGCGGGTGCGGCGACCGGTTCACTCACATCGCCCTGGATAATGAGCGCCGGATTGCATTTGTATTGATCGAGCGTCGGAAAATAGATGGTCGAATCCATGCTGTAATCGAGAATTACATTGCCCTGGACCGGCCAGCTTAAGCGATCGGTTCCATTGTAGGAAAGTGCGCGTGCGGCAGCTGCTCCGGCTCCCAGACTGCTCTCTTTTTCCTCCTCCATCGGCTTCTGATCGGCTTCATCCCGGTTATTGACCGAATACGAGGCATCCGAACTTCCTGCCACCTGTGCGCGTGTTTCCGCCTGTCCGTCGTTTTCTTCTAAACGGTTCTGCGGCCTCTCTTCCGCCAGGATTCCCTCCGTCTGCGGCACATCCAGATACGGATTTCTTCCATCCTGCGCATTATCTTTTCGAATTTTTACGGTTCCTGCTGCGGCTACGATTGTCAGCAGACCAAGCACTGTCATTACCAGAACAAGTTTGTCCCTGAATAACTGTCTTACTTTATTTTTCACGTTTATCACCTCGGTATTAGTCTTGCCGAAGTGAATCGTTTTATTCAGAAACGATTTGAATATTTTTAAAATAATGCTTTAAAATTTCTTCCGCACTGCTCCCATTCTCCGCCATGAGTCCCGCCCCGTACTGCGACAACCCGTAACCATGCCCGCGCCCATAAGTAACACAGCGGATTTCGTCCCCGTCTTCCTCGAGGGAAAAAGCTGGCGACGGCACGCCTAACGCATAGCGCACCGCGTCCCCGCTGTACGTCTCCGCCCCAATCTGCACTGTTTCCACATAACCGGCGCTGTCCCGTTTCACGATCTGAATTTCCTCCAGAATCCGCTCTTCTTCCAAATTTTCCAGATCCGGGTGTTCTCCCAATGCATTCAGTCCTTCTTCCAGACGTTTTTTCAGTTCTTCCCGTGTCATGCCCTGCCGCGTCAGGTAGCCGCCAGCGCCCTCATCCTCCTTTGCCGCAACCGACGCCAGATACGGATGCGCCTCATCCCCTTCGCGCGTCCGCCCCGCGCTCACTGCATGAAACAGCGGCTCAATATAATCCCCATCCCAGATCGCCGTCTGTCCTGCGCTCTCCCGCACCGCCCCACAGATCGTCTGGTAATATTCCGGCATTCCAGCCGCCTCAAACCGGCTCTCGATCTGCTCCGGCTCCAGATAATCCATATCTAACGCCGATTCCTCGATCGAATCCGCCCCGTCCATCTCCCGGTACAGCGCCGTCCGCGCCAGAATTGCCTGCGCCTTGACTGCCTCCTTCGGATAGCCGTCCGGAATCTGCACTGCAGTCAGACCGATCAGATATTCTTCCAGTGGGACAGCATACCCGGTTCCGTTGTTGCGGACGCCATCCTCCCGATCCAGAAGGATCTGCCGACCATCCGTCTGACTTCCCCCTCCAGATGTTCTATCTGAATTTCCTCCGATTTTTCCTCCATCCGCCCCCTGCACACGCCCGGAAACTGCCAGTGTTGTGATATATGGGATCAAAAAAGCCGCCAGTACGGCGGCAGTTCTCTTCTTCATTTCGGTTCTCCTGTTTTGACTGTTCCAGTACGGTTTCACGCATTTTCTGTTTTGCCATACCAGTAAACTTATGGTTTCAATGCCTTACAAACCTGCTTCTTTTCTCTGCCTTCCTTATCTTATGACAGGCACTCAAAAAATATCACAAGTCTACGCTCCGGCTTTTCCTCCGCCGCCCTTTGCAGTCTCTTCCAGTTTCCCCTCTATCATTCTTTTACTCCCCCAGCGTCACACCATCCAGCAGCCAGCGGAACCATCCCTTTTTCTTCATCACCACAGTTCCATGAAAGTCCATCGTCTTCTCCGGTGCCAGCACCTCATCGCCTTTTTCCAGGCAGAAACGCACCGAAACCGTGTAGTCATACGTCCGCGCCTTCTTATCCCGCCCCGTCTCGCTCAGCTGACAGTTCGTCACATACACGCGTTCCACCGGTGCGGAAAACTGCGATAATAAAAGGACATACGGAAGCCCCGTCTGCTCCAGCGCCTCGCATCCAGCCTCGGTTGCCGTCTTTCCATACTCTTTCGCATAGATCGCCGTCAGACCGTCCTGATACACCTCATCCAGATCAAACGCCCGGTTCGCCGTATAAAGCGAATAGATTTCCTTTTTCGCCTGCTGATAGGCGCTGTTTTTATAAGAAGCAAACAAAAACAGCGAAATGATAAAAAAGAGGGAAGCACCCACAAGAGGAACCGAAAATCCTTGTGTCCCCGGTCTTTTTCTGTATCCTCTCATAGTGTGTCCTCCCTCTTTTTACTCCTTTTACAGTGCCTTTACATCATCATCGTCCACATGGATCTTCTCCAGATGCCAGATGTCGCGCACATACTCCTCGATGGTACGGTCAGAGGAGAATTTACCAGCGCTTGCTGTGTTGAGCATGGCTGCTCTCGCCCACCAGTTCTCGTCACGGTAAGCTGCCTCGACGCGTCTCTGTGCTTCCGCATAGGAACGGAAATCTTTCAGGATGAAGTAGGTATCTGCCTTGGCACTGTTCTTTGTATTTAACAGAGAATTGTAAATATCGCGGAACAGCTCCGGATCCTGCGGTGAATAGTAGCCGTTGATGAGCTGCATCAGCACGCGGCGGATATCCTGGTCGGTGTTGAAGATCTCCTCCGGGTTGTAACCGCCGTTGTTCTCATAATTGATAACCTCGTCAGCGCTCAGACCGAAGATAAATGCGTTCTCCTTGCCTACCTCCTCGACGATCTCCACGTTCGCACCATCCATCGTGCCCAGCGTCAGCGCACCGTTCAGCATGAACTTCATGTTGCCGGTACCGGACGCCTCCTTGCTGGCGGTGGAAATCTGCTCGCTGACATCCGCTGCCGCAAAAATCAGTTCTGCGTTGGAAACGCGGTAATCTTCGATAAACACAACTTTCAGCTTACCATTGATGGATTTATCATTGTTGATAACATCTGCTACAGAGTTAATCAGTTTGATCGTCTTCTTGGCAATCTGGTAACCTGCCGCTGCTTTCGCACCAAAAATAAAGGTTCTCGGAACCATATCCATGTTTGGATTGTCTTTGAGCTGGTTATACAGGTACATTACATGAAGAATATTTAAAAGCTGTCTCTTGTACTCATGGAGACGTTTTACCTGTACATCGAAAATGGAACGCGGATCAATGTCGATGCCGTTGTGCTCCTTGATGTATTTTGCCAGGCGCAGTTTATTCTGATACTTGATGTTCATAAATTCCTGCTGGAATTTCGGATCATCGACGTATACTTTTAATTTTGCCAGGTGCGGAAGATCGGTAATCCACTCGTCGCCAATCTGCTCCGTGATCCAGTCTGCCAGAAGCGGGTTGCCATGCAGCAGGAAACGACGCTGGGTAATACCGTTTGTCTTATTGTTAAATTTCTCCGGCATCATCTCGTAGAAATCTTTCAGCTCCTGATTTTTCAGAATCTCGGTGTGAAGTTTTGCCACACCGTTGACGGAATATCCGGCTACGATCGCCAGATGCGCCATCTTGACCTGACCGTCAAAGATGATCGCCATCTTTTTAACTTTCTCGTAGTTATTCGGGTACTTATTCTGTACCTCGATCAGAAAACGGCGGTTGATCTCTTCCACAATCTGGTATACACGCGGAAGCAGGCGGGAGAACAGCTCGATCGGCCATTTTTCCAGCGCCTCTGCCATGATAGTGTGGTTGGTGTATGCACAACATTTTGTTGTGATACCCCACGCCTCATCCCAATTTAAGCCTTCCTGATCCAGGAGCAGGCGCATCAGCTCAGCAACTGCCACGGTCGGATGCGTATCGTTCATCTGGAATACGATCTTCTCCGGCAGTTTGTGAATATCATCGTTTGTCTCTTTGAATTTCTTCAGAGCAACCTGTAAGCTGGCAGAAATGAAGAAATACTGCTGTTTAAGACGCAGCTCTTTACCCGCATAGTGGTTGTCGTTCGGATAAAGGACCTCAACCAGGTTCTTCGCCAGATTCTCCTGCTCGACCGCCTTCTGGTAATCACCCTTGTCAAATGCAGAAAGGCTGAACGTGTCGATCGGCTGTGCATCCCAAATACGCAGGGTGTTGACTACGTTGTTGCCGTAGCCGACAATCGGCATATCATACGGAACTGCCAGAACAGACTGATAACCTTCCTGTACAAAATGGTTGCGCCCACCGTCCCACTCGGTCTTGACATAACCGCCAAATTTAACCTCGGTCGCATACTCCGGGCGGCGAAGCTCGAACGGATAACCGTTTTTCAGCCACTCATCCGGCACCTCCACCTGGTAGCCGTCTTTAATTTTCTGCTTGAACATACCATAATGGTAACGGATGCCGCAGCCGTAAGCCGGATAACCAAGCGTTGCCAGGGAATCCAGAAAACATGCTGCCAGACGCCCCAGACCGCCGTTTCCAAGTGCCGGATCCGGCTCCTGATCCTCAATCGCATTGAGGTCAAAACCCAGCTCTTCCAGTGCTTCCTTCACTGCTTTTTTCGCACCCAGGTTGATGATATTGTTACCAAGCGCACGTCCCATCAGAAACTCCATAGAAAGGTAATATACCTTCTTTGCGCCTGTCTCGTCAAACTGCTTCTGAGTTGCAATCCAGTCGTCGATAATCACATCCTTGATCGCATAGGACACAGCCTGGAATATCTGCTGCGGTGTCGCCTCGTCGATCGTTCTGCGGTACTGGTTCTTTACATTTTCGATAATACTCTTTTTAAACTCTTCTTTGCTGATCTCGCGCATCCTGTCCTCCTAATATTCGTAGTATCACGGTTTCCCGCCAGGCACATCAGTCAGTCGTTTTCTCAACACCAAACATACCTTTTTCGCCATTGATATCCCACTCTTTTGTGTGTCCGCCCATGGTGCCAATCAGGATATTATCAGCCAGAACCTCTTTCTTGATTTCCTCTGTATGGTTCTTTAAAATTTCTGCAAGTTTATCATTTCCGTCCTGGAAGACGTTGATATGGTTCATTACCTCAAAACCGGCTTCCTTACGCATCGTCTGAATCTTACTGATGATCTCACGGACAAAGCCCTCTTCGATGAGTTCCGGTGTCAGATTAGTATCCAGAACAACGGTAACGAAATTGTCACCCTCAGATACAAAGCCCGGTACCTGTGCCATGTCAATCAGAAGATCTTCTTTTGCCAGCTCTACCTTTGTACCGTCCTGCGTCTCAAAGCTTAAAAGGTCGGTTTCATTTAAGGTATCCATCGCCTGATTTCCGTCCAGACCTGCAAGAATCTCTTTGATCTCGTTTACATACTTGCCATACTTGCGTCCAACGGTACGAAGCTGCGGCTTGAAGCTGTAGGAGGTAAATGCGCGGACATCATCCGTGAACTCTACCTTCTTCACATTCAGCTCATCCTGGATGATTTCCTGATAGAACGCCGGCAGAGCGGTCTCTGCCTTCACGAACATACGTCCGATCGGCTGACGGTTCTTGATGTTAGCAGTATTTCTTGCTGCACGACCCAGAACGACAACCTTCAGGACTTCTTCCATTTTCGCTTCCAGATCCTTGTCGATGTGCGCCTCATTTGCAACCGGGAAGTCGCACAGATGGATGCTCTCCGGTGCCTCTTTATCCAGACTGCGAACCAGATTCTGGTAAATGTCTTCGGTCATGAACGGAATCATCGGAGCCGCTACCTTCGCTACAGTTACCAGTGCGGTGTAGAGTGTCATGTACGCATTGATCTTATCCTGCTCCATGCCCTTCGCCCAGAAACGCTCACGGCTTCTTCTGACATACCAGTTACTCATATCATCGACGAAATCCTGGAGCGCTCTTGCAGCCTCCGGAATGCGGTAGTTGCCCAGATCGTCGTCCACCTCTTTGATGAGGCTGTTTAACTTAGACAGCAGCCATTTGTCCATAACCGGAAGTTTATCGTATTCCAGTGTATATTTGGTTGCGTCAAAATTATCAATATTCGCATAGAGTACAAAGAATGCATAGGTATTCCAGAGAGTACCCATGAAACGTCTCTGTCCCTCGATAACGGCTTTTCCGTGGAAACGGTTCGGCAGCCACGGTGCACTGTTAATGTAGAAATACCAGCGGATCGCATCAGCGCCGTAAGTCTGCAGTGCATCGAACGGGTCAACCGCGTTGCCCTTGGACTTACTCATCTTCTGTCCGTTCTCATCCTGGACATGCCCCAGAACGATAACATTCTTGTACGGCGCCTTGTTAAAGATCAGGGTCGAGATAGCTAACAGGGAGTAGAACCATCCACGCGTCTGATCAACCGCCTCGGAGATGAAATCTGCCGGGAACTGCTGCTCAAACAGTTCTTTATTTTCAAATGGATAATGATGCTGTGCAAATGGCATGGAACCGGAATCAAACCAGCAGTCGATAACCTCCGGTACACGGTGCATCTGTTTGCCGCACTTCGGGCAGGTGATCGTCACATCATCGATGAATGGGCGGTGAAGCTCAACCTCTCCATTTGCCTCCTGATCCATCTCTTTTGCATATTTTTTCACAACCTCCGTGTAGTTCGGGCTCATAGATTTTAATTCTGCCTGGCTTCCGATCGCGTGCTGGCAGCCGCACTCGCACTCCCAGATATTTAATGGAGTTCCCCAGTAACGGTTACGGCTCACGCCCCAGTCCTGGACATTCTCCAGCCAGTCGCCGAAACGCCCTTTACCGATGCTCTCCGGAATCCAGTTGATCGTGTTGTTGTTGCGGATCAGGTCATCCTTGACTGCGGTCATCTTGATGAACCAGGATTCACGTGCATAGTAGATAAGTGGTGTATCGCAGCGCCAGCAGTGCGGGTAGCTATGCTCAAATACCGGTGCAGAGAACAGAAGTCCGCTTTCTCTTAATGCTTTCAGAACCTCCGGATCGGCTTTCTTGCAGAACATACCAGCCCACGGAGTCTCCTTCGTCATCTCGCCCTTGCCGTCTACCAACTGTACGAACGGAAGGTCATATTTTCTGCCGACCTTAGAGTCATCCTCACCAAATGCCGGCGCAATGTGTACGACACCGGTACCATCGGTCAGTGTTACATAATTATCGCAGACAATGTAGAATGCTTTCTTATGCTGTTTTTCACAGGTTGCTACGGCATAGTCAAATAATGGCTCATACTCTTTATATTCCAGATCTTTTCCGACAAAGGTTTCCAGGACATCGTAAGTGCCCTCGCCCAGAACGGTATCACACAGCGCCTGCGCCATATAATAAACCGTGCCATCCTCTTTCATTTTTACCTTTACATATGTCTCGTCCGGATTTACACAGAGTGCCACGTTGGACGGAAGTGTCCACGGGGTGGTCGTCCATGCAAGAATGTATGCATCTTCGCCCTTTACCGGGAATTTGGCAATCGCAGAACGCTCTTTGACGTCCTTATATCCCTGTGCCACCTCATGGCTGGACAGCGGGGTGCCGCAGCGCGGGCAGTACGGTACGATCTTGAAGCCCTTATAAAGAAGTCCCTTGTTCCAGATTTCTTTTAATGCCCACCACTCAGACTCAATGAAGCTGTTGTGGTAGGTGACATACGGATGCTCCATGTCTGCCCAGAAACCAACGGTGTTGGAGAATTTTTCCCACATTCCTTTGTATTTCCAGACACTCTCTTTACAGTGCTCGATGAACGGCTCCAGACCATACTGCTCAATCTGCTCCTTGCCGTCCAGTCCCAGCATCTTCTCTACTTCCAGCTCAACCGGAAGACCGTGGGTATCCCATCCAGCCTTTCTCGGAACCATGTAGCCTTTCATCGCGCGGTATCTCGGAATCATATCCTTGATAACACGGGTCAGCACGTGTCCGATGTGCGGCTTGCCGTTTGCGGTAGGCGGTCCGTCATAGAATGTATAGGTCGGTCCCTGCTTACGGCTGTCGATACTCTTCTTAAAAATCTGCTCATCTTCCCAGAACTTCTCAATGTTCTTTTCACGTTCCACGAAATTCATGTTTGCCGGAACTTTGTTGTACATGATAAATTCCTCCTAAAAATATGAAATAAAAATGGACCCATCCTGTAACAGGACAAGGGCCCACTTGCTTTTAACCACCTATTACTGCATACCTTTATATGCGCTCCCTATAACGGAGGAAACCGTCGGTACTTACTGAATTTTCCTTCCGGGCACTGTCAGAAACGGCGCTCAGACTTCCAAAAATGGTTCAGCCCGAAGCTCCGGAGTGATCTTCGCATCCGCTTTACTCACAGCAGGCTCTCACCGTCCCTGCCTCGCTCCCGCTTTCCGTGCGGCGCTACTGTCTCCATCATTGCTTTTCCTATCATAATTAGTAATCAAATCACTAACATGGACATTGTATCTTTTTTCCAGATGGTTGTCAAGGAATGTTTCGGATATGATTCACATGTTATAAAATTATCATTATTTTGCCATTCCTATGATTTTATGGTATAGTATATAAAATATGTCTGTATTTACTTTAAAAAACGGACACAGACATTCATTGCAAATATAAACAATGAAGTATACTATATAAAAGAAGGGCGTGCCCGCAGCCGTCTTTCGCAACAAAGGAGAATATTATGGAGCCAAGAAACCTTACCCTATTGACCGACCTGTATGAACTGACGATGATGCAGGGCTATTTCCGGGAGAAAGATGCCAACGAAACCGTCATTTTTGATGCGTTCTACCGCACAAACCCGGATGGAAATGCGTTTTCCATCTGCGCCGGCTTAGAGCAGGTCATTGACTATGTGAAAAATCTTCACTTCGATGATGCCGACATCGAATACTTACGCGGACTCGGCATTTTTGATGAAGATTTCCTCGAATATCTTCACAATTTCAAATTTTCGGGTGACATTTACGCAATCCCGGAAGGCACCGTTGTCTTCCCGCGCGAGCCTCTCGTCAAGGTCATCGCGCCAATCATGGAAGCACAGCTGGTTGAGACTGCCATCTTAAATATCATCAACCACCAGAGCCTGATCGCGACCAAAACATCCCGTATCGTCTTCGCCGCACGCGGGGACGGAATTATGGAGTTTGGGCTTCGCCGCGCGCAGGGTGCTGACGCCGGTACCTATGGCGCCCGCGCTGCCATGATCGCCGGCTGTATCGGCACTTCCAATGTACTGGCCGGAAAACTATTTGACGTTCCGGTCAAGGGAACCCACGCACACAGCTGGATCATGAGTTTCCCGGATGAGCTGACTGCGTTCCGCGCTTATGCAAAGCTCTATCCGAGTGCCTGCATCCTGTTAGCCGATACCTATGATACCCTGGGTTCCGGTGTTCCGAACGCGATCCGCGTCTTCCAGGAGATGCGCGACGCCGGTATCCCGCTGACTTTCTACGGCATCCGCCTCGACAGCGGCGACCTTGCATATATTTCCAAGAAAGCCCGCAAGATGCTGGATGACGCCGGATTCCCGGATGCAGTCATCTCCGCCTCCAACGATCTGGATGAATACCTGATCGACAGCCTGAAGATTCAGGGCGCTGCCATCACGTCCTGGGGTGTCGGCACAAACCTCATCACCTCCAAGGACTGCCCTTCCTTCGGCGGCGTTTATAAGCTGGCTGCCATCAAGGACCGTCACACAGGCAAATTTATCCCGAAGATCAAGCTTTCGGAAAATACAGAAAAGGTTACCAATCCGGGCAACAAGACCATCCAGCGAATCTATGACAAGGAGACTGGCAAGATTATCGCAGATCTGATCTGTCTCGTGGATGAAGAGTTCGATGAGAAGAATTCCCTTCTGCTCTTCGATCCGATCGAGACATGGAAAAAGACACACCTCGCGCCGGGCACCTACACCATGCGCGAACTTCTCGTTCCAATCTTCAAAAACGGCAAATGCGTTTACGAGTCTCCAAAGGTTATGGACATCCGCGAATACTGCAAGAAAGAACAGGAGACGCTGTGGGATGAGTCCCGCCGTCTGGTAAACCCGCATGAGATTCATGTGGATCTCTCCAACGAGCTGTGGCATATGAAGGCACAGCTGTTAGACAGCTATCATTATACAAGCAACTAGTAGATAAAATACGAGTAAATACCATGTTCAGGCAAGTTTATTGCTGCCGGACATGGTATTTTTTTCTTTAACGCTTCCATAAAATTTGCAAAATAAAAACGAATGTGTCTCCAAGGAAATTCCTATTACACAAAAACTGCCGCCAAATACATCCGGCTGCCAGCCCTCTTCTTTGAAAAGTCCAGCCCGCCATTGTATTCCAGCGACAGTTTTTATATGAATCGTATCTTTATTTTTTTAAAATCTATATCAAATATGATATCAATTACTCATCCCAGTTATGGTAAGTAGCCTGTACGTCATCATCCTCATCCAGAAGATCCAGGATCCTCTGCATCTTTTTGATGGATTCCTCATCGGTAAGCTCTACCCAGTTCTGCGGAATCATGGTAACGTCTGCTTCCATCATCGGAACGCCAGCCTTCTCCAGCGCCTCGCGGACTGCAGAGAAATCTTCCGGTGCGGTGATCACTTCGTAGCTGTCCTCCTCCTCGGAGAAATCCTCAGCTCCCGCATCCAGTGCAAGCATCATCAGCTCATCTGGATCCATCTCGCACTCTTCTTTGTCGATGATGATCTGACCTTTTTTATCAAACATGAAGGACACGCTGCCCGGAGTACCTACGTTTCCGCCGCCCTTGGTAAATGCGCTGCGGACATTCGCTGCGGTACGGTTCTTGTTGTCGGTCAGGGTATCTACGATGATAGCGACGCCATTCGGACCATATCCCTCGTATGTAAGATTCTCGTAATTGACAGAGTTTGCATCTCCGGCTGCTTTCTTGATACCACGATCGATGGTATCGTTCGGCATATTGTTCGCTTTTGCTTTTGCAATCACATCACGCAGGCGGCTGTTGTTTGCCGGATCCGAACCACCTTCCTTAACAGCTACGGCAATCTCACGGCCGATAACGGTAAAGATTTTTCCCTTTGCTGCGTCGTTTCTCTCTTTTTTGTGCTTAATATTGGCGAACTTTGAATGTCCTGACATAAAATAACACTCCTCTTTCTATCTTCTTTGTTGTATCTTTTCGCTCATCAGCTTTTATATCACGCCGATTTCGGCACTAAAAAGCTGCATCTTAACTATTTTAACACCATTCTGTATGCTTGACAAGGGGTTCGCGGCTGATTTTATGTATCCAGTTCCAGACTGACCTTCAGCGCACGGTCCACCTCCTGTAAAAGCGCCCCGTCGATATGACAGATTTTCTCTTTCAGCCGCTGCTTATCGATCGTGCGGAGTTGTTCCAGTAAAATGACCGAATCCCTCACCATCGCACAGCGGCGCGTGTTTAATTCCACATGCGTCGGCAGCTTGGCTTTGTTCATCTTTGATGTGATCGCCGCGCAGATCACGGTCGGGCTGTGCTTGTTGCCGATATCATTCTGGATGACCAGCACCGGGCGGACGCCGCCCTGCTCTGAGCCGATGACCGGTCTTAAATCTGCGTAATAAATATCTCCTCGTCTGATAATCACTCGATTCACACTCCGTCCAAACTATTTTAAGATATAAATAACTGCTTTGTACTTTCACAGCTCCACAGTCCGTTTATACCGTTAGTATGGACAGATTTACACCGCCTATACGCGGGTCGTCCCATAAATGCATCCGGCAGTCCAGGTTCCCGGCTTTGCCGAAGCTATCTACTTTATCTTATGAATCCTTTTTCTAAATGGTTCAAACACCGGCTTTACTCCATAAAATCCTCATACCGATCATCATTATAATCCTTTTTCCCGACGATCTTTCCACCTCTCACGTACACGCGCGGCACACGTTTTCCAAGCACGCATGGGATCTCATAGTGGAAACCGCCACTCCATTCCGCCAGCTCTTCCATCGTGATCTCGTCGTCTCCGTCGCGTCCGACCAGCGTTACCCGCGTGTCCTCAGCAGCCTCCGGGATATCGGTCACATCGATCATGCACTGATCCATGCAGACGCGTCCCAGAATCGGTGCGCGGTGTCCATGAATCAGGACATAACCCTTTCCAGAGAGATTTCTCGGATAGCCATCGCCGTATCCGGCGCCAATCGTCGCAATCCGCATCGGACGGTCCGTCACAAAGGTTCCGCCGTAGCTGATCGGCGTGCCCGGCTCCACTTCCTTAACATAGGTAATAAAGCTGCGGATCTCCATCGCCGGGTAAATCTTCATGTTCCGCTCTACCTCATCCGACGGATACAGACCATATACCGTGATACCGGCTCTCGCCGCATCCAGTCCCATCCGCGGCAGTTCCATGATCGCCGCGCTGTTCGCACAGTGGCACATCGGAATATGAACGCCTGCAGCTTCCAGACCTTCATGGAATTTCTGGTACCGCTCATACTGTAAATGGGTAAATGCCTTATCCGCCTCGTCAGCACGCGCAAAATGTGTAAACATTCCCTCGATCTCAATGCCCGGAAGCTTTGCAATCCGCTCTATCTCTTTCAGGCTATTTTCATCCGGGTGAAATCCGATTCGTCCCATGCCGGTATCGAGCGCAATATGCATTTTCGCCGTCTTTCCCATCGAAACCGCAAGTTTTGAGAGCAGCTCTGCCTTATCTTCCTCAAAGATCGCTGGACGGATATCGTCCTCAATCAATTCCGCAAAATGCCGCGGGTGCGTGCTGCCAAGCACCAGAATCGGTTTGTCAATGCCGTGGCGGCGCAGGTTCTGTCCTTCCTCCAAGGTTGCCACCGCATAGCCCCAGACAAACGGCGCGATCGTCTTCGCCACCGGGACAGCCCCGTGACCGTAACCATCCGTCTTAACCACGCCGATCATCTTCGTTTTTGCCGGAAGATTTTCGCGCATCGCCTCCATATTTTTCACAATCGCATCCAGGTCAATCCGCGCATAAATCCGGGTATATGGTTCTTCTGCCATTGTATATGCTTTTTCCATCTTTTTGTCTTCCTTTTTATTTTCAATCTATCTTTTCAAGCAGACAGTCCGCGATATCTCTTGCCAGCACGGAATGCTCTCCCTTTTTACAGGCAGCTGCCGCCCCGGCTCTTCCGTGCAGGAACACACCGAGCGCCGCCGCTTCATCCTCTGAAAATCCCAGCGCCAGAAGCCCGGCAATCACACCGGTCAGCACATCGCCGGAACCGCCCTTTGCCATCGCGGCGCAGCCGCTGTCGCCGATATACACATTGCCATCGCGCCCCGCCGTCACCGTCACGGCATCCTTGAGCACGCAGGTCACGCCTTTTTCTTCGCCATACCGCACCGCTGACTCGACCAGATCCCGTTTCAGTTCCTCAATCGAACGTCCCGTCAGACGCGCCATCTCTCCCAGATGCGGAGTAACGATCACATTTTCCGTAAAATACCCGGACAAATGCGGATGCTGTGCGACAGCATTTAATCCATCCGCATCCACAATGATCGGCACATAGGCGGAAAGCAGCACGTTCTGCACCAGACTTGCGACATGGGCTTCCTTTCCCAGTCCCGGTCCCAGCACGATCGCGCTCGCCCAGCCGCACTCCTGTTCCACCAGGCTCTTAAAACCTGCCGGATCTGTCTGTGCCTGTTCCGGATCATACGGCGTCAGGATCGCCTCCGGAAGGAGATTTTGCAGAATCGGCACATTTGCCCGGACGGTCAGGATCTTCACAAGTCCCGCGCCCATCCGGTACGCGGCCAGGGCGCTCAAATACGCTGCGCCGCACATCCCCTCCGAACCGGCTGCGATCAGGATTTTTCCATACGTTCCCTTGTTGGCGTCTGCCCGCCGTTTCGGGATCTGGTTCTGATCCTCCGGATCATAGGCAAAATAGGTATGCCCTTCATATTTTGTATACGCCGGAAACCCGATGTCGGCAATCACAATCTCGCCGCACAGCTTCCGTCCCGGATAGAACACCATTCCCAGCTTCTCATAGCCGAAAGTAACGGTCAGATCCGCCTCAGCTGCCTCGCCAAGCGCCGCCCCTGTCTCTGAGCTGACGCCGGACGGAATATCAACCGCAACTACCGCCTTTGGCTCTTGCTCACGCATAAAACGGATCGCCTCGGCAAATTCACCGCCGACCTCTCTGGAAAGACCCACACCAAAGATCGCATCCACCATGATCTCCACATGCCCCGGCACATAATTTTCAAACGCCTCCACCGGGATCCCCAGATTCCGGTCAATCGCCACCTGACAGGTCATCTCCCCCGTCCAGTGCGCCTTGTCACCGACCGTGAGCACCGTCGGAAGCGCGCCGCGCAGAAAGAGAATCCTAGCCAGCGCCGCGCCGTCCGCACCGTTATTGCCCGTTCCGCAAAATACCAGAAGCCTCTGCCCTGAAAGCTTCCCATACCGTTTTTCCATCTCGTCTGCAACCGCCAGCGCCGCTCGCTCCATCAGTACCAGAGAGGGTATCCCCACTTTCCGGATTGCATATCCATCTATCTCTTTCATCTGTTTTCCTGTCACCAGACGTCTCATTTCCATTCCCCCTCTCCGACTGCGTACGCGGATGCAAGACTGCCTGTATTCGTGATCGACACGTGAATCCGGGTGATTTTCAGGCTGTCCGCAAGTTTCTTCGCTCCCCCGTGAAGCTGCACCCACGGTTTTCCAAACTCGTCCCGAAGCACTTCTATATCCAGCAGTCCAAAGCCCCGAAAGCCTGTTCCAAACACCTTCGAGACTGCCTCTTTTACCGCAAAATCGCCGGCGAGCCGGGACGCATTTCCCCCAGCCTGCCGACGCTCTTCTTCTGTATATACACGCACCAAAAAAGCCTCTTTTTCACAGGCTTTTTTGATTCGCTCTATCTCTACCAGATCCGTACCAATTCCGACGATCATTTTATTTCTCCAGCACCAGCTGCCTCTTCCTGCTTTCTCTGCGCTTCTTCTCTCGCTTTCTGATCCTGCATGCTGCATACGCGGTAAGAAAGGCGCATCAGGCTCTCCGACAGATGGACATTTTCCACCACAACGTCATCTGGAACCTGTAAATCTGTATGGGCAAAATTCCAGATCGCCTTGATTCCGGCTTTGACAAGCCGATCCGCAATCTCCGGCGCTTTCGACTTCGGAATCGTCAGTGCTGCGATCTGCACTTCATTGTCCTTGATAAACTGCTCCAGATCCTCAATACCGCGGATCTCCACTCCACGGACTACCAGACCGACCAGACGCGGATTCACATCAAACATGCCTTTGATTAAAAAACCACGCCGCTCAAAATTCGTATAATTCGCGATCGCCTGACCCAGATTTCCCGCACCGATAATAATTAGGTTATGCTGACGGTCAATTCCCAGAATCCGGGCAATCTCCGAATATAAATACTTTACATTATAACCATATCCCTGCTGACCAAATCCGCCGAAATTATTCAGATCCTGACGAATCTGGGACGCTGTCACCTTCATGCGGATACTCAAATCATTCGATGAGATTCTCTCTACTCCCTCCTCGAGCAATTCGCCCAAGTAACGATAGTATCTGGGTAGCCTAGAAATGACCGCTTTAGATATCTCTTTCTGTTCCACGGCTTTCTTCCACCTTTCTTTCCTCTAACGTTGTCCATATGGTTTACGCAAACCTTCGGACAATCTGATAAATTTATTATAGTCATATGATAAATAATTGTCAATTTTTTTATTTCATATGAGGGATTTTACATTGTATTTCGCAAAATTTTCTGACCAGAAACAGCCATTAACCGTTCTCATTCTTGCATTGCTTCTTTATTTATATTATAATTTGAGATTGACGGTATATTTTTAACCAAAATACATGGATACAACCACAGGAGGAATCTATGATTTTATCTTGCAGCAATATTTCAAAAGCATTCGGTACAGAGGAAATCCTCAAACACGTATCGTTTCATGTAGAAGATCACGAAAAAGCCGCCATCGTCGGCATCAACGGAGCCGGTAAATCGACTCTTTTAAAAATAATTGTCGGAGAACTCGCAGCAGACGAGGGCTCCGTGACCATCGCCAAGGGCAAAACCCTCGGTTACCTGGCACAGCACCAGGATCTGCATAGCCAGACCACCATTTATGACTCTCTTCTGGAGGTCAAACGTCCGATTCTGGAAATGGAACAGCAGATCCGCACGCTGGAACTCCAGATGAAGCACGCCGAGGGCGAAAAGCTCGAAACGATGCTCAACACTTACAGCCGCTTAAACCATGAATTTGAACTTTTAAACGGCTACGCATGGCAGAGTGAAATCACCGGTGTCTTAAAGGGACTCGGCTTTGTCGAGGAAGAATTTTCCAAACCGGTTTCCGAACTTTCAGGCGGTCAGAAAACGCGCGTCTCCCTCGGTAAGCTCCTGCTCTCCAAACCGGACATCATCCTTTTGGACGAGCCGACCAACCACCTCGACATGGAATCCATCGCGTGGCTGGAAACCTATCTGATGAACTACGCCGGGACGGTCATCATCGTCGCCCACGACCGCTATTTTCTGGACCGCGTCGTGACCAAGATCGTCGAGCTGGACGGCGGCATCGCCACCTCTTTCCAGGGCAATTACACCGCCTACAGCGAGAAAAAAGCGATCATCCGCGCCGGTGTGCTCAAGGCTTACTTAAACCAGCAGCAGGAGATCCGCCATCAGGAGGAGGTTATCACCAAACTCAAATCCTTTAACCGTGAGAAATCCATCAAGCGCGCCGAGAGCCGTGAAAAAATGCTTTCCAAGATGGATCTTCTGGAAAAACCAACCGAAATCAACGACGCGATGCACATTACGCTGGAACCGTGCGTCACCAGCGGAAATGACGTTCTCTCCGTCCGTGAGCTTGCCAAGAGTTTCGACGGCATGACACTCTTCACGGATCTTAACTTTGAGATAAAACGCGGCGAGCGCATCGCCATCATCGGCAACAACGGAACCGGCAAGACCACAATTCTCAAGATGATCAACGGTCTTCTGACCCCGGACAACGGCGAGATCCGGTTAGGTTCCAAGGTGCATATCGGTTACTACGATCAGGAACACCAGGTTCTGCACATGGACAAGACGCTCTTTGACGAGCTGCAGGACACCTACCCGGATATGAACAACACGCAGATCCGAAATGTGCTGGCGGCATTTCTCTTCACCGGCGACGATGTCTTTAAGCGCATCCGCGATCTGAGCGGCGGCGAACGCGGACGTGTTTCCCTGGCGAAGCTGATGCTCTCGGAGGCGAACTTCCTGATCCTCGATGAGCCGACCAACCATCTGGATATCGCCTCGAAGGAGATTCTGGAAAACGCGCTGGTTCATTATACCGGAACCGTTCTCTACGTCTCCCATGACCGATATTTCATCAACAAAACTGCGACCCGGATTCTCGATCTGACGATGGGAACACTGATTAATTATATTGGAAACTACGATTATTATCTGGAAAAGAGGGAGACGCAGGAGAAAGCCTATCTGGCTTCCGCCGCACAGGCAGCCAGCCGCTCTGCAAAATCTTCCGGAGCCGGAAACACAGGGACTTCCAGCCATCTGACCGCTGCGACAGGCGCAAATCCGACTGCTCTTTCTGGAAATGGCACTGGTACCTCTGCTGCTTCGTCCGCTTCTGCCGTGACCGCTGCAGTTCAGGCGGCAGCCAGCGCTTCCTCCGGCAAATTGGACTGGAAACAGCAGAAGGAAGAACAGACGCGGCTTCGTAAGAAACAGAATGAATTGAAACGCGTCGAGGAAGAAATCCACACCCTTGAAACCCGCGATCAGGAGATCGATGCGCTTCTCTGCGATGAGACTGTCTTTTCCGATGTTCCGCGTTTGATGGAACTGAATAAAGAGAAGGAAGAACTGAATGCAAAGTTAGAGGGATTGTATGAGAAGTGGGAGGAATTGGCAGAGTAGTGGTTACTGTTCACGCATACGCGCCCAGTAACGGAATTTGCCGCGGCTTTGCATTTACATACGGCAAATTCCTGCTGCCACCACGTTTTCTTACGGCACTTCCGATGCCGGACCACTCTTAGCCTTTAAAGATTCATCCCCAGCCGGTCCGGCTCCATTTCCGGCAAATTCCGGATCAGAGTTCATCTCGACCCCTTCGGCTTCGTCTGGTTTTTGTCCTTCCTGCCAGAATCCTAACTTTACGACATATTTGTATAATTCCGGACTGTTTTTTCGGATGTCAGCTCGGACATCTTCGTCACAGCAGGCGGCGAAAAAGCTGCCGAACTGCATCTCCGGCTTATCGTCAAAGTAGGATGGAAGCGGCTGCACCAGTCCACTGCCAGCCAGATATCGCTCGAAATCCGTCAGGGCACGTGAGGTTTCTTCGTCGCTTAGTTCCGACGCAGCGAACTCGCCGAATGCCATCGCAAGTCCCTGCGGTTTAGAAAATTTGATTTTCTTGTAATGCACATCTGTATCATAATTGACAAAATAGATACCCTGCTCTGTTTTCGGCGCTGAGAAGTATGCCTTGTCTGTGTAGTACATCAGCTCCCAGCCTGATTCTGCAAATCGTTTGATCCACTCTCTTGGCACGCCTGCCAGTTCTTTCGTAATCTGTTCTTTTTCACTGTCCGACGGACGCCGTTTTCCCATCAAACGCACATCATGCGTCCGGTCGCGCAGTCCATTTGCATCGTAGTAGTTGAGTTCCACGTACTGATCCGCCGCCATCTGACCATTGTCAAAGAAATAATATTTATGCCCGTTTACCATCCGGTTTCCGCCGCTGAACATAACACATTTGGAATCAAACCAATACCAGGCATTTCCTGCCTGATACCAGCCGGTCGTCAGTGCTCCATCCTCGTTTGCATGATACCACTGATCCGTCTCTTCCTCATAAATCCAGCCAGTCATCATCGCGCCGCTCTCGGCGAAATAATAACGGTTTGTGCCGATTTTCCGGAGTCCCCGCTGCATATAGCTGCTTTTTCCCAGATAATACCAGTGACCATTCGATTTCAGCCAGGACGCTTTCAAAAAGCTGCCATCCGTCAGGCGGTACTGCCAGTCCTCGCCGTCTCCGACCCACTCGCCCTCATACAGATACATTTCTTTATTTTCAAAACCAGCCGCGCCACTTTCTGTCGCCGATGCCTCTGTCTCTGTTATATCATTGGCATTATTTTCGGTGCCGAACCTGTAAACTTGATTTTCTTCCTTGCCCTGCGCCGGGGTGTCCGCAAACGCATCGTTACCTGCCGCCAGCGCTGTCCCACAAACAAACAGGGATACTAAAAAGGATGCTGCCCACATAAATTTTTTCTTCCAATTCATCGTGTGCCTCCCCTTTCTTGTTCATAATTAAGCAAAAAACTGTGAACAGTTGCCACATCTCTTCTTATTTTACCGCACCGCAAATGAAAAGTATAGAAAAAAATTCTTACATCCTTTATAATAATAAAATAAAAGACAGTTCATCAAAGACAGCAATATCCAATCTGCCTTTGAAACAATATAAAAATGATTACAAATTCCAATCACTCTTTTTTATAGAGTTATAAAATTAGAAAGGATACCATATATGAAATCAAAACGCATTTTGGCGCTGACAGGTGCTGTTATCCTAATCGCCCTCTACGTCTCTTCCATCATCTTCGCCCTGATGGACAGTCCACTGGCAGAAAATCTGCTGCTGGCATCGCTGTTCTGCACGATCGTTATACCGGCGGTGCTCTATGGGTATGCGGTGGCACTGCGATATTTTAAAAAGAAAAAATAACGTTCAAAAAGCAAACGACTGTCTATTTCTAACACAATACGCAGTCGTTCGCTTCTTTCACTCTTCTATACTGACTGCCTCCGCAGTCTCCTGTCATTTTTTCATCATCCCGCCACTGTAACCGCATTCTCCCGGACATCATTAATCGCTTTCATAAGCGCTGTTCTCGTTCTCACATCAAACAGCTTTAAAAAACTAATTGGCTTATCAAACGGAGGCTTCTGCAAAACAGCCACATTCTCCATATACCCATTCTGCTCCATATGATTAATAATCTTATGAACAAAATTGATCTGCCGTTGCTTCAATGACTGATCGTTAATAAACTCTGAAAATGCCACTGACCGGACGCTGTGGAGAAGTCTTGTCATCCCAGAAATACGTTTCAAATCCATTCGTCGTAAACATCATCGGTCTGCGGCCAAACTTCCTCTCTAAACAGTCCGCATACAGCATAACCTGTTTCCGACCAACATTCCTTGCTGGTGCGCTTCGCTTCCACCACCGCTGGCGCAAATAATGCATATTCTTTTGTATTCTTTAAAAATTCAAAGTTTGACATAAGATCCCCCCTATTTGGAAGTATTCTTCTTTTTCTTTGGCGCTGTCAGCTCATAGCTTAACGCAAGTAAATTTTTAATCGGCTCATCCAGCCCCGCATCCCCCAGCAAAACACTGATCCACTTCTCCTTGTTCATATGGTATGCCGGAAAATATCCTTTCTGCCCCCGCAAAGAACCTATCAGCATCGGATCACTCTTTAGATTTATAACATCTATGATATTATCATCCTCCAACCCCAGCTTACTCCCTGCAACACTCAAAATCACGCCATACCATTTATCATTATCCGCCCGACGCAGCACTGCGTTCGAATCCTTCCACGGATATTCCGCTTCCGTGCCATATTCCTGTTTTACCCATTGAAATAATTCTTCTCTTGTCATTTTGGTGAAACGCCTCGCTTTCGGTTTCAAGGTAGAATATATTTGTTATTTACAATGTTTTTGTTTGTGTAAATGTGTTTTTATAGTGCAGTATGATATTCTGTTTCAGCGACAATTTATCCCTTTACAAAAGCCACCCCAAAAGTTCTCTCTCGAACACCGCCAACGCCCGCTTCACATACTCCCTCCGCGCCGTTTCATCCACAAGCGAAACCGCGCACGAATTCATCTGCTTAAAATCTGGCACTTCTGCCTCTTCGCAGTGGCGTTTTCCGTTCGGATAACACCAGGCAAACCACCAGTCCTCCGGCAGAATTATTTCCTTTTTGAGATATCTGGATGCCTCCTGCTTAAGCCCGTCGGTTATATCATCTACCTGATAGCCTTTCGAAAAGCCATCCTTGGAGCTGGCTTCTTTATCAAACAGGCAAAATCCCGCAAACAAATTATGTTCTACCTCAATCCGAAACCAGAGTTCCAGACCCGCTTTTTGAAATTTTGCCTTTTTTACCACATAATTCAATCCGGGATAGGTGCTGTAACAATCATAAAATTTATCATGCTGTGAATCCTGATAGGAATAATATCCACTATCCTTTTCTAATTTCAAACCATATTTTTCTATAATCGGCTGCATCTGCTGCTGAAATTCTTCAAACACCTGGCGAATCAGCCGCACCTTTGCCTTTTTCATTGATTTTTCAATCTCAATTCCGGCAAGAAATTTTTCCGGCGATTCGTACAATGCCTCAATCACTTTATCTGCCACTTTCTTCTCTCTTTCATCCGCTATGCTATGTACCGCATCCAAATATTGCTCCATCACTGCCCGAAATGGCTCTTTTAAATTTTGCAATTCACCTTCTAGCCACCGATAGATATCTTCTGCCCATGAAATACACTGGATTTGCCCTAATGGTAATAAATTTCCTCCGCCTTTCTTCTTCCGGCTGTACTCAGATGGCGGAGTTCCAAAACGGGTTAGATATATCAATCGGGAATTTTGTGCCATCTCAAAGTAATCCGAACACTGTCCTTCCTGTTCCCCCGCATAGATTTTTACCTCGATCGGAATCTGATACTCCGCATTCCGTATGAAAATATCAATTCTTCTCTCTTTATCAATCGGGTACTCTTTGACTACCTCCGTATGCAATAGCAATGTATCGCTTACCGGATCCATTTTCAACACATCTCGGATAAACGATTTCAGAAACCGGATTCCGCAGCCATGCATTCCCTCCGGGTTCAGCAGATTGGTCAAAAAACGGCACATGATCACTTCACGGCTCTGTATCTCTAATACATCAAAAATGTTGTAGGCTGATAATTTCTTATGAAATGGTATGTTTTTACAGTTTGTATGAATTTGCGATAGTAAATCTCTATATGTTTCCATTTCTCATTCTCTGGCGATTCCCGTTTGTCTCATTTTTCATTTATAAAACGATTTCTTTTTATCCATCATACCATAAAAAAAACGGTTCTCACAGACTCTATCCAAGGCATCCCTCCAATTTTCTTCACACCAAATCATACCTTATCCTGAATTATTCCCTCTTCAAAAAATCAATGACAATTACGAAAAAATCGTCCTTTCCCTGAATCCCGGAATGGACTCTTCCTATGATGGCATAAAATCTAAGAATTTAATTGACTGGCTGATTTCAGAATAAACTTGAAAAAGAATGTGCCTTTTTGTGTAATAGAGAATTCCAAGGAATTTCCTATTACACAAAAATAGCGGCGGTCTGCACTCATCATGCAGGACCGCCGCTGAAATTGATTCTATAAAGTTACTTTCTCATAATGATCTCATCACGTCCCGGACCATTGGATACCATGGTTACCGGTACGCCAAGCTCTGCCTCGATCGTCTCGATGTAGTTGCGGCACTCTGCCGGAAGATCTTCGTATTTCTTGATTCCGCGGATATCACATTTCCAGCCCGGAAGTGTCTTCAGAACCGGTTTTGCTTTCTCCAGCTTGTAGGTTACCGGGAAGTCTTTAACAACTTCGCCGTCGATCTCGTAGCCAACGCAGATCGGGATCTCGTCCAGATATCCCAGAACATCCAGAACGGTCAGAGCCACTTCGGTTGAACCCTGGATGCGGCAGCCGTAACGGCTTGCTACTGCGTCGAACCAGCCCACACGTCTCGGACGTCCGGTGGTTGCGCCGAACTCGCCCTTATCACCACCGCGGCGGCGGAGTTCGTCTGCCTCATCACCGAAGATCTCGCTGACAAATGCACCTGCGCCGACTGCACTGGAGTATGCCTTTACAACGGTTGTGATCTCTTTGATCTCATACGGCGGGATACCTGCGCCGATAGCGCCGTAAGCTGCCAGAGTCGAAGAAGAAGTAACCATCGGATAAATACCGTGATCCGGGTCTTTCAGGGAACCTAACTGACCCTCAAGAAGGATGTTTTTACCCTCTTTGATCGCGTCATGCAGATATGCAGATACATCGCATACATACGGCTCTACCATCTTCTTGTATTCCATCAGCTCTGCCAGAACCTCATCCGGGTTCAGCAGCGGTTTGTGGTACAGATGCTCTAACAGGACATTCTTTGTCTCGCAGACACGCTGTACTTTATCTTTCAGAGCTGCCTTGTCCTCGAACAGTTCGCTGACCTGGAAACCGATCTTCGCGTATTTGTCAGAGTAGAACGGCGCGATACCGGACTTGGTGGAACCGAAGGACTTGCCGCCCAGACGCTCTTCCTCATACGTATCAAACAGAACATGGTACGGCATCAGGATCTGTGCACGGTCCGATACCAGAATATGCGGCATCGGAACACCCTGAGATACCAGACTTTCCAGCTCTTTTACCAGGAATGGAATGTTTAATGCCACACCATTGCCAATGATGCTGGTTGTGTGTCCGTAAAATACACCGGACGGCAGAAGGTGAAGTGCGAAACGGCCATAATTGTTGATAATCGTATGACCTGCGTTGCTTCCTCCCTGAAAACGGATAATGATGTCGGATTCCTTAGCAAGCATATCGGTAATCTTACCCTTGCCTTCGTCTCCCCAGTTAGCTCCTACTATTGCTCGTACCATGAATTTTCCTCCCTCAGAAGAATATAAATACTTTTCGGCATGATTGAAAAACGATCATGCCTTCTTACTGTATAATCATACACAACTTTTCTATATAAGTAAAATCAATATTATTTATAAGCTACATAATTAACACTTATACTATTGATGCTCACACATATGCCAGGCAATGTGATTTGAAAAACCGCTACTTTGCAGCTCCTATTTTTCTCATGTGGTTACCTTCGCCAGCTGCTTAAAAAGCTTCGCAGCCGCTGGGGACATCCAGGCTTTCTCAGCTGCCACCAGACAAAACTCACGGGATGGCATCTCTTCGTCAAATTCCAACGCAAAAACATCCCCATTTCCAAGAGCCTCCGATGCAAAATCCGACATCAGACAGCCGATTCCCAGATTCCGCTTAACAAACTGGACAATCATCTCACTGGTGGCCAGTTCAAACTCCGGCTCCAGCCGAACCCCGCGCTTTGCCAGAAACTCATCCATAAAGCGGCGCGTACTGGTATTGCGCTCCAGGAAGATGCAGGGGCAGTTCAACAGCTCTTTATATGAAAGTTTTCTGCCCTTTAACTGGGCTGCGTATTTGGGTCCGGCTATAAACACATTGCGGATCTCCTGAACCGGAAAACTCTTTACCGCCTGCTTGGTCTCAAAAGGTGTGCTGACAATACCGAAATCAATGTGTCCCTGATAGAGTGCTTCAAGGGTCTCGGGCGTCGGACCGTTTGAAACCGTCACCTTGATATTCGGATACTGCTCATGAAATTGTTCCAGATATGGAAGCAGATAAAACTGGAGTGTCATATCGCTCGCGCCAATGCGGATCTCGCCCGTTTCCAGGTCCTTCATGCGCCGCAGCATCGTCTCCCCGTCCTGTATCGCATCAATTCCCCGTCTGACATACGACAGAAGCAATTCTCCCTCGCTCGTCAGCTTCACGCCGCGCGATGTCCGCAAAAAAAGGCGGCAGCCAAGCGCGGTCTCCAGTTGTCGGACCGCCTGGCTGACCGCCGGCTGGGAAATGCAGAGTGCCTCTGCGGCCGCCGTGATGCCGCCGCATTCGCACACGCTGCAAAATACCCGGTAATACTCCAGATTCACACTTCCATGTAAATCCTGTTTAGACATTAATCTCTGCTTTCACTCCCAGATCTTCTTTATTTGCATCCAGAATCGGCTGGATTACCTCTGCCAAGAACTCATCTACCTGCTCTTTTGCACGGCCGGTGTAGCGCTCCGGTTTCATCGCTGCTTTCAGGTCATCTAAGGACAGATTGAACGCCGGATCCGCTGCAATCAGCTCGAGAAGGTTGTTATCCAGACCTTTCTCTTTCACATTCTTTCCAGCTTCCATCGACAGAGTACGGATCTTCTCATGCAGTTCCTGACGGTCACCGCCTGCCTTTACTGCATCCATCATGATATTCTCGGTTGCCATGAACGGAAGCTCTGCCATCATGTGTTTCTCGATAACCTTCGGATATACAACCAGACCGTCAACGACATTCAGGTACAGATCCAGAATACCATCAATTGCAAGGAAGCCTTCCGGAACACTCAGACGCTTGTTCGCAGAATCATCCAATGTACGCTCAAACCACTGGGTAGATGCAACCAGCATCGGGTTCATCACGTCTGCCATCACGTAGTTAGCCAGGGAAGCCATACGCTCGCTTCTCATAGGATTTCTCTTATATGCCATAGCAGAGGAACCGATCTGATTCTTCTCGAAAGGCTCTTCTACTTCTTTCAGATGCTGAAGAAGACGGATATCGTTGGAGAATTTATGGGCACTCTGTGCAATACCTGCAAGAACATTTAATACACGTGTATCCTGCTTACGGGAATAGGTCTGTCCGGATACCGGATAGCAGCCATCAAAGCCCATCTTCTCTGCGATCATCTGATCTACCTTGCGGCACTTTGCATGATCCCCATCAAAGAGCTCCAGGAAGCTTGCCTGTGTACCGGTTGTTCCCTTGGAGCCAAGGAGACGTAAGGATCCAAGCACATAATCCAGATCATCCAGATCCTGCTTGAGCTCCATCATCCACAGAGTTGCACGCTTACCGACGGTGGTCGGCTGTGCCGGCTGGAAATGGGTAAATGCCAGGGTCGGCTGTGCTTTATATTTATCAGCAAATTTAGCCAGCTCATCCAGAACACTGATCAGTTTCTTACGTACCAGCTTCAGGGCTTCTGTCATAATGATGATATCGGTGTTGTCTCCTACGTAGCAGGAAGTTGCACCCAGATGGATGATTCCTTTTGCTGTCGGGCACTGTACGCCGTACGCATACACATGGGACATAACATCGTGGCGCACCAGTTTCTCACGCTCTTTAGCAACATCAAAATTGATTTCATCCTTATGTGCTTTCAATTCATCGATCTGCTCCTGCGTGATCGGAAGGCCAAGCTCCTTCTCCGTCTCTGCCAGCGCAATCCAGAGTCTTCTCCAGGTGCGGAACTTCTTGTCCGGAGAAAAAATATACTGCATCTCCTTGCTTGCATAGCGCTCGGAAAGAGGGCTTACATATCTGTCGTACATGGCTAATTTACCTCGCTTTCTTTTTTCAGGGTATGGAAAATAGTCTCTTTCGCAGCCATTTGAAGGCGTCACCGACACATTTTCTCAATATCCTACCTGCAAATTATAATACAGGCACTTTTCAAAATCAATCACTTTTCGCTGTTCCGGCTGCAGCTCTTTCGTTCTTGGTTACTGTTCACGCATACATTCCCAATAACGGAATTTGCCACAGTAACCGTTCCTGCTCTTCCATTCATCATTCATGCCCGGCCAAACGTTTTTCCTGCCGCAAACAGTCACTCTCCTTCTGATTCCACCCGTTCGTGCACGATTTCCAGCTCTCCGGTCTTCAGATGCAGACGGATTTTCGTGGAAGTTCCCGTTTTTTCTGTCGCTCCGTATGTTTCCCCGGCATTTTCCCGTTCAACTGTTCTCTTCTCCTGCCAGTCTGCAGGCGCTTCCTCCGCCCCATTCTCTGCTCTTTCCCCCTCCGGCAGTTCATACTCGATCACATCCATCTCTCGGATCGACCAGATCCGTTCCCGCATCTTCCATATACTCGCCAAGTACATGGATACAGCCAGTGCAAGTCCATACAGAAAATACCTCTGCCTCCGCTTCCTCCGCCAGCGGACGCGTTTCAGATAGCGGCGAATCTTCCGTTTTTGATATTTAAACAGCTTTCTGCTTTGCGGCATTGATTTTTGTGCATTTCTATGTTTCTCTGACATCTGCATTCCTCCCACAGGTGCCTCTCCATTTTTACTATAACAAATAGAAAAAAATCTGTAAAGATGATGCGGCTCACAGGCAGGGCTTTTCCGAACTGAAAGTTGTGGTTTTTAGGCAGTTTATTTTTTTCTCATGATACGCTTTTTCTGTATTCACACTCCAGATATGCTCCTTATCCGCACTTCCCGCCAGAAGGAGATCCACTGCACAAAATGCTGTCATCATCGAATGATCCATGTTATTGTAGCGATGCTGTCCATTCCGTCCGATACAGAACAGATTTTCGATTTTATTCAACCATGCAGTCAATTCACCCATCCGGTCATAGGTGCCAAAATAAGCTGGGTATGCTTTCTTTACTTTCTCGATATGAAAATCAAGAATTTCCAGAAAACCAAATCTATAATTTATCACATAAGCCGTCAAAAGCACCCCCAGAAAGCCAGCGCTGATCGCCCAGTCTCTCTTTTTTCTTTCATGACAACACCCAACCTTCCAGCCATTCCAGCCACTGCTCGGCAAATTCCTGTTTTACCGGATATCCAGACAGCACCGGATAGAAAAGAAGGAACGCGCCGATCACTGCTGAAAGATACAGCAACGCTGCTTTCCTGGTTCGTTTCGGATCTCTTTCCCAGAAAAAATGCAGACAATTTCCCAGCATTAAAATCTGTATCATACTGCACGCAAAATACTGATAGATAAACACGGTTCTGTGGATAAATAACCACGGAAACAGCATAGAAGCATAGGAAATGCACAGATATCCCGCTATTTTATCCTGTCGAATCTGCCACAGGTATATAGTATAAAATAGCGCCGGAATTGCCGACCACCAGATTACCGGGTTTCCAAAAGTTGAAACCACACTGATTTTACCAGACTTAAGCGACGTGTATGCATCCAGAAGCGGTCGTTTAATCCAGGCCCACTCATACCATTCAGAGGCATATGGATGTTCAAACACCGTTTTCTCATGGTAATGAAGCATAAGCTGCTGATTTTCCCACATAGTCTGGAAAACATTTCCATTTCCCATACCATTTCCATAAGAAAGATAGGATGCAACGTAAATCACTGCCGGAATCAAAATGTATGCAGCGATACAGATGACAGACAGCCCCGCCAGGTAACTTATCGCCGCCTGTCCAGACATTCCCTTTCTGGTCCGTGCCGCAGCTGTCCCATATTCCTGGAACAAAAATGTAAAAAAGAGGACTGCAATCCCCGCGCAGGCATATACCCCTGTCCACTTCGATGCCATCGCCGCTCCAGCTGCCATGCCATTTAAAATCATCAGACACACCGTTTTCCAGCTGCATCCCATTTTCAAGTCATCCAGCACCAGATACATCAGATAAAAGGTAAGCAGGATAAAAAATCCCACTATCACATCAATGGTTCCGATTCTTGACAATGTAAAATGCATGAAATCAAAGACTATCAACAGTGCTGCAAATGAGGCAATCCATGTACTCCGGCTGATTTTCCGCATAAACGCATAGCTGACCGGCACCATCAGGATGCCAAACAGAGCACATACACACCGCCATCCAAACGGCGTCATTCCAAATACGCGGATTCCCAGACTCATCCACCATTTTCCAAGCGGTGGGTGCGTTGTCTCATAAATTGTACGCCCTTCTACTATCTCATTTGCCGTTCTGGCATGGTAAACCTCATCAAACATACTTTGGTATTCATAGGTTGTATCCGCCGGAAACAATTCCTGCTCATCAAATGCCTCTGGATAATCCTCTGCATTGGATGGAAGGATCGGATTTCCATCTGGATCCAGAAGAACGATTTCCAGAACCTCTGCACTCTCATCCATCGACACGATCCCTAGTTCGTAAGTGCGGTAATGAATTTCCACTGGATTCCAGCAGTATACAGATAACAATTCTGTCTCTTCCCCGATGGCATCCCAGCCATCTCCCTCGGCATTCGGAACCGAGCATACAAAATGTCTCTTCTCCTTTCCACCCAGATAAACCTGCGCTTCTGAGATAGTCACACTTCCATCAAACCGAAGCACCATCTCATTTCCGTGGCTATCATTTTTTTCAAATTCATACGCAGTCTGCGGCGCCTTCATGCTTCCAAGATTCACAAATGCCATCACAGCAAAGAGAACTGTCAATCCTGCTGCCATACACCAGTCACGGCCGGACCAGGGCGCGCCGGTCTTTTCCGACTCTGTGTTCTTTTCACAAGATTTTATTTCCAAGCTCTTCCCGGCATCTATTTTTTCACTCCCCGTCATTCGTTTTGATGCGCAGCGTGCCGCTTTTGCTTCATCCAGCTCGACTCTCGATTCAGGAATCTGACATTTTTCATGTAATATTCCAACATAAGAAGCAATTCCATATACACAGGTTCCCACACCCAGTACTGCAAAAAACATCAGCATCAGCGGATAAAATTCATCTCCCGGACTGCACTGTCCGAAGCGCTCTCCGGTGATATCCCGCGCCCAGAGTATGCCAGTTCCCGCAACCGTGAGAAGAATTCCAATTTTTTTGAATCTTTCTATTCCAAGACGCGCTCTGAAGTGCTCTATCCACGAACTGCCCACGAAAAGAATCAATACCGCCAGCCAGATAAAAAGCATCCGCTTTTTTCCCTGTGAAAGAACAGATAATACCGGGATCGGATTCCAAATATAAAGATACAGGCATTCCCACACTGATTCCCGGCTTCCGTTTTTCCCGGACAAAATATATAAAAGCCCGGCTGTCACCAGATCCATTGCCATGACTTCCAGGAAGCCATGAACCTCCTGATTAGAAATGGCAAAGAATACAAAGCGCGTAATCAGATACCCGGCCGCTGCTTTCCAGCAAAGCTTTCCCGCCATCCCCCGCTTTTTCTTTTCCTCATACAGCCAGATGACAGTCAGGCACGCCGTAATGGCGATACAGTAAGCTGATTTCATTCTGGCACCTCCTTTAACGACTTTTTTAAGTGCTCCATTTCGGTGGCACTCCCCTCAGACACGCCGTTTCTTTCTCATCGCTATAATTTATATACTCCCGGGATCCTCCCTGCACATACGCAGGAAAGAGCTCGGGAGTATATGAATCTGTTTCCATCATCCTATATGCAGGAGAGCAAAAACAAGGTTAAATTATAGATGATTAATGTTTGTAATCGCCCCAAATCTGAACTTGGCCGATTATTTTCACTTCATACTCTTAGTTTCAGATTGATCACGGATCTGTTGACCTCGGCGCCTCCGATGGATCCGGCGTCTGCGGTGGCTCCGGTGTTGTCTGCGGTGGCTCCGTTGTTGTATACCCCTTCGTCTCTTCCGGCTGGGTCGGTTTCACGGTCGGCGTCGGGTTTTCGGTCGGTTCTTTCGTCGCCGGCGCATCACTCGGTACCACACTCGGCGTTTCGCTTCCACCACCGCCTCCAGAATGTCTGCGTTCTTTGGATGTTCTGGAATTCAGCTTCGGTGTATCGGCATTGGTCGTCTCTAAGATGGTCATCGTTCCGTCTTCTGCCACTTTTACCTCAAAGCTTCTCGCCGGTCTCGGCTTGCGGCCGCCGAACGATGTGCCATCGTTTTCAAACGTATAAGGAATTCCGTTGATACTGACAACGCCCGTTGCCATCTCTCCACTGTCCGGTGTGCCAAAATAATAGGTTTTTCCATTGATCCAGACAACACCGCTGACCATTTCCCCCGACGCCGTACAGAAATACTGTTTGTCCCCGTCTTTTACCCAGCCGATCTGCGGTGCTCCCTGTTCATTCAGGTAATACCATTTTCCATCGATCTGCTGCCAGCCTGTCTGCACCTGTCCATTTAGGATGTAGGCTCTTGCACCTCCTGTACCTACCCATTCGGCAAAAGCAGGTCCAGCATACAAGCCCATGATCAAAACGGCACTGAGTGCACAGGCACCCGCCTTCATCCATTTGCGTTTTCTCATAGCATACCTCCTCGTATTGATCGAAAAGCTGTCTTTCATGTATTTTTATTCTGGAGTTTTTCTTCTTTTTCACGATTTCAAGCTTTTCTTGTTGTATTCATCTTATCATTTGTTTTATTTTTCTACAATTTGCACTGCACAAGATGTCATTTTTTTACACAAGATGTAAAAAAATGATACACTAGCCTTGACAAATTGATTTTCAGAAGCTTTCATCCACAAACACAAGGGCGGGAAAAGTTCCAGAAATGAAAACCCCGGCTGTGAGTGGATAAACTTACTCACAGTCGGGGTTCCATTTTCACATCTGTATAAAATCTCTTAACCGATCACATCCGCCATATCATACCGTCCCTCCGGCTTTCCTGCCAGGAATTTGGCTGCCTGTACCGCACCCTTTGCGAAAATCGCCTTGGAATAAGCTGTATGATTAAAGGTAATCACCTCATCCTGACCAGCGAAAATGACATCGTGTTCGCCTACGATTGTGCCGCCGCGGATCGCCTGAATACCAATCTCCTTCGCATCACGTTTCTCACGTGTAGCGGAACGATCGTATTTGTAATGGTATGTATTGCCCATCGCCTCGTTGATCGAATCTGCCAGCGCAATCGCCGTACCGCTCGGAGCATCCACCTTCTGATTGTGGTGTTTCTCCAGAATCTCAATATCAAATCCAGCCGGAGCCAGAATCTGCGCTGCTTCTTTCAGAAGCTTTAAGAGCATATTGATACCAAGAGACATATTTGCAGAGCGAAGAACAGCTGTCTTCTCTGCCGTCTCTTCTACCTTTGCCAGCTGTACCTCGGAAAGTCCTGTCGTACACAGAACAACCGGCATTTTCTTCTCTGCACACCAGTCGAGAAGTTCATCGACAGCTGCTGCATTGGAAAAATCAATCACAACATCCGCTTCTACCTTGCATTCGTTCAGAGACGCAAAAACCGGATAATCATTTTTCTGCTCGGTTCTCATATCAATACCCGCAACGATAGAGATCTCCTCGTCCTTCGCTGCAATTCCGGAAATAACCTGTCCCATGGCGCCGTTACAGCCATGCATAATTGCTCGTACCATCTGTTAAAACCTCATTTCCCTATCTCATCCTAATTTTAACGGTTCTTATCACTCTTTCAGGCTGATTCCGTAATTTACCAGTTCTCTTCTCAGACGATCGCGGTTTGCCGGTTCCATATCCACTAACGGTTTGCGGAACGGACCCACTTCCTCGCCCATCATGTTCATCGCTTCCTTAACCGGAATCGGGTTTACCTCGCAGAACAGCGCCTCAATCAGCGGAATTGCATCTATCTGCATCTGTCTTGCCTTCGCTACATCACCAGCCTTGAATGCCGCGCACATATCATGTACCTGACGCGGTGCCACGTTGGATAATACGGAGATAACGCCCTTTGCGCCCAGTGCCATCATCGGAACCGTCTGGTCGTCGTTGCCGGAGTAAATATCAACTGATCCGCCTGACAGGCTTGCAATCTGTGCGATCGCGGAGAAATTGCCGCTTGCTTCTTTGACACCGACGATGTTCTCATATTCCTTGCACAGTGCCACGATCGTCTCCGGGGTGATATTGACGCCGGTACGGCTCGGTACATTGTACAGAAGGATCGGAAGATCAACTGCCTTTGCGACCTCTGAGAAATGAACCTTTAAACCCTTCTGGGTTGATTTATTGTAATACGGGGATACGAGCAGAAGTCCGTCTGCTCCTGCCTTTTTCGCTTCGGTAGACAGATATACCGCTGTCTCTGTGCAGTTGGAACCGGTTCCTGCTACAACCGGGATTCTCTTATTTACGACCTGGCATACGAAACGGATCACCTCGATGTGCTCCTCATGGCTTAATGTAGCCGCCTCGCCGGTCGTACCGCAGGCGATAATACAGTCTGTACCGCCAGCGATCTGTTCTTCTACGATCTGCTCCAGTTTCTCATAATTTACGCTTCCATCCTCATGAAATGGCGTTACCAGCGCTACGCCTGCTCCTTCAAAAATAGACATTTTGTTTCCTCCTTATTCTTTTGCACGATGGCTGAGTTTCTATTCCAGAGTCCGTTTCTGTCCCCGCTTCAAACGAATGTTTGCAGCCTGTCGGTCCTGAGCGTACAAAAAGCTGGCACAATGGCCAGCTCTATGAATTCAAATCCAAACTCCCAGTAGCTCCCCATCTATCGATGACAGTTACAGAATTCTTCATCCTGCACCCAGGAACTGCAGATACAGGCGCCGCAGCCCTTCGGCGTATCATCCTTTCAGCTGTCTTCTCCTGCACCTGCCGCATCCGACCGCTTACTGATAATCAACGCAACCTCTACTTGTTTTTTCTATCTTAGCATTACTTTGAATACTTGTCAACCGTTCATGCACGCATGATCGTTTGACGGCTTCAGGCATTCCAGGCGCGTCACCTCGTCTGCATGCTCCTCTGCCCCAGCCGGGCATACTTTTCCGGTCAGAATCAGATCGACATTCTCCTCGCGCGCTGCCAGCAGTGTTTCCAGAGCATCGTCTCCGACCAGTTTCTGATCTAACACCCCAAGAAATTCATCCAGAATCAGCATATCGCATTCGCCGGTACAGAGTACTTTTTTTGCAAAATTATACCCGTTCTGAATATTGCAGAGCTCTTCCTTTTTGCCTTCTTCAGAGAGATTTTCATAATACTCATTCTGTTTTTCAAATCGGAATACTTTAAATGCCGGCTCCAGCTGTTTTAACCCATCTGCTGTCTCATGGCTCAGCACTCCCTTTAAGAATTGTATCATAATTACCTTCCGGCCGTGCATGGCTGCACTGACACCACGTCCCAGTGCCATCGCTGTTTTTCCCATCCCGGTGCCGAAGATGATATGAACTTTCCCCTTTTTCATTTCCCTCTCCTCTTTCTGTGCCTCCCGCTGCGCTGGCGCACAGACTGTCTTTCCTGATGTCTTTTTACACACAGACCTGTGTGTTTTATTTCTATCCATCCAATAATCGTTTTACGAATTCTGTAAGCTGCCTTATTCTAGCATATTTTATCTGTTTTGGCAAGCTATGGCAAAACCAGCCATTTATCATGCCCTATAGATTGCATAACCGGCTTCAAACTTTGCTGTAACATCCTAAACCTATCCTATTCTTCCACGCACTCCAGCTTGCTGACCGACACCTCGTATGCCACACGTTTCTCGCACTCTGTCTCGCTCAGCTTCTTCGTATATTCACGGCTCTGCACGCGCCCCCACACGCACACGTGGCTTCCCACGCCAAATCCGGACGCATAGCGGGCATTTCTGCCCCACGCAATACACGGTATGTAATCGGATTTTCCATACGGACGGTTGACCGCCAGCAGCATATCGGCAATCTCGCGTCCCAGCGGTGTTTTCCGGTAGATCGGCTCCTTGCAGATATAGCCTTCCAGAAAAATCTGGTTGGTTTTGGTGTAATCCGTAAATTCTTCCAGGAAATGAATCTCACGGACAAACACAGACAGCACCAGACGGTTTTTCGCGCCCTCATGACGGTTGTAGGAACGGAACTGGCCGATCGCCTCCATCGTCATTCCGCGGTAGTCTTTCGATACATCCAAAAGCCGTTCTGAAATCATGAGTGGAATCACGTCCACCTGATCGCTCAGACGGCTGACTGCCAGGTCTGCGATATAAAATCCTTCCCCGAATACTTCGTGGCTGAATGTAAATTCCGATACGACCTCACCAATCACGCTAACCTTGTTGTTTTCAATCATTTTTTCCGACATAGTATCTCTCTCCTCTTCTTTTTTGCAGTTTTTCACGGCAGGTTCTTGGAGTCCTGCTTCTTACTGTATATATGTATGAGGGGAATGACCGTTTTAGAAGAAGAAGTGAATGAGAAATTTCGACAGGGTGGGGGACATGAATCGACAGAGGGAATGGGATCGGCAGAGGGACGGAAACGGCGGGGCGCGTCGTTTCCTGGATATCTCTCGCTTGAATATACGAAAAGGAGCAGCTGGCTTGCGCGGCTGCTCCCACTTTACGATTATTTAGCTATTTTTACGGCTGATCATCGCTCTCTTTCTCAGAGTCGGATCAAGAATCTTTTTACGGATTCGTAAGCTGGTCGGGGTGATCTCGAGAAGTTCATCGGTATCGATGTAGTCGAGGCACTGCTCCAGGCTCATGATTTTCGGCGGAACAAGGCGAAGGGCTTCATCGGCGCTGGAAGAACGGGTGTTGGTCAGCTTTTTGGTTTTGCAGACGTTTAACTCGATGTCTTCCGGTTTTGCGCTCTGTCCGACAATCATGCCGGAGTAAACTTTAACGCCCGGTCCGATGAACAGGGTTCCGCGCTCCTGGGCATTGAACAGACCGTAGGTGATGGACTCGCCTGCCTCAAATGCAATCAGGGATCCCTGTTTGCGGTAACTTAATTCGCCCTTGAACGGTGCATAGCCGTCAAAGCTGGTGTTTAAGATACCATTTCCCTTTGTATCGGTCATGAACTCGCCGCGGTAGCCGATGAGACCTCTGGACGGAATCGAGAACTCCAGTCTTGTGTATCCGCCGCCGATCGGGCTCATGCCCTGCAGCTCGCCTTTACGGCTGGTCAGCTTCTGGATAACAGCACCGGTAAAGTCATCCGGTACGTCGACGTAAGCGATCTCCATCGGCTCTAATTTGCGGTTTCTCTCGTCATATTTGTAGAGTACCTCCGCCTTGCTGACTGCGAACTCAAAGCCCTCGCGGCGCATATTCTCAATCAGGACGGACAGATGCAGCTCGCCACGGCCAGATACCTTGAAGCAGTCAGCGGAGTCTGTCTCCTCTACACGCAGGCTGACATCGGTATTCAGCTCCCGCATCAGACGCTCGCGGATGTGGCGGGAAGTGATGAATTTACCTTCCTGACCTGCCAGCGGGCTGTCGTTTACCATGAAATCCATGGAAATGGTCGGCTCAGAAATCTTCTGGAACGGAATTGCCTCCGGTTTCTCCGGTGAACACAGGGTATCACCGATGTGGATATCTGCGATACCGGAAATCGCTACGATCGAACCGATCTTTGCTTCCTGTACTTCTACTTTATTCAGACCTTCAAACTCATAGAGCTTACCGATCTTAACTTTGCGGAACTTGTCCGGCTCATGATGGTTGACGATGACGCAGTCCTGATTTACTTTCAGGTAACCGTTGTCGATCTTACCAACGCCGATACGTCCTACATACTCGTTGTAATCAATCGTGCTGATCAGAACCTGTGTCTCTGCATCCGGATCTCCCTCCGGCGCCGGGATGTAATCCAGAATGGTCTGGAACAGCGGCTTCATATCCACATTCGGATCGTCCAGGTTCTTCTTCGCATAGCCAGAACGTGCAGATGCATACAAGAACGGGCAGTCAAGCTGCTCGTCGGATGCATCCAGATCCATCAGAAGTTCGAGAACCTCGTCCACAACCTCCTCCGGACGTGCTTCCGGACGGTCAATCTTATTGATACATACGATAACCGGCAGATCCAGTTCCAGTGCTTTACGCAGAACGAATTTGGTCTGCGGCATCGCGCCCTCATATGCGTCTACCAGAAGGATAACGCCGTTTACCATCTTAAGAACACGCTCTACCTCGCCGCCGAAGTCCGCATGTCCTGGTGTATCGATAATGTTGATCTTGGTGCCGTTGTAATTAACAGCCGTATTCTTGGACAGAATCGTGATACCTCTCTCACGCTCAATATCGTTAGAGTCCATGACACGATCGACTACTTCCTGATTGGCACGGAATACACCGCTCTGGCGAAGCAGCTGGTCTACCAGCGTCGTTTTACCGTGGTCAACGTGAGCGATAATTGCAACGTTTCTGACATCTTCCCGTTTCATTTTCATATCTGCTTACTCTCTTTTCTTATGATGATTCATTACATGTACTAATTAATAATTATTTTCTGTCACAGACAGGCATCCTGCCGTTTCGTCTTTGGCAAAGGAGCCGCCCACAAAATAATACAGCTTGTTATTTTAGCATTTTTTTATCCATTATTCAATCTTTTTTTACAATAAAATGATTTTTCCGTCATCCATGCCAAAATAAACTTCATCCAGTTTTTCGATCTGGCATCTTCCATTTGTGCCCTCTATGAGCTTCTTCTCCGCTGCTCCCGCCTGGTCAAACGGCACCAGGATCGTCAGATCCACGCCCTCGCCGTACTCGCTGTCCAGAATCGGCAACTCTGCTTCTGCCAAAATGTACTGCACCTTTCCAAGCCCGCTGTAGTCTGTCCCGACCTTCCATTTGCGAGCCAGGCATTTTTCCAGAACCACACAGTTTTTAAGGCCTTCCTGGACCGCGCCGCCGTATGCCCGCACCAGTCCGCCGGTTCCTAAAAGTGTCCCGCCAAAGTACCGGGTCACAACCGCACAGACGTTGTGAAGCTCGCGTCCCAGCAGCACATCCAGCATCGGGCGTCCCGCCGTCTGCGCCGGTTCGCCGTCGTCGCTGCAGCGCGCCACCTCGTTATTTTCTCCGATCGTAAATGCCGAACAATGATGTCTCGCATCCCAATATTTCTTCTTGACTTCCGCAATAAATGCCGTCGCCTCTTCTTCCGATTCCACCGGGCGGATCTCCGCGATAAAGCGGGACTTCTTCTCCACAATCTCGCCCTCGCCACCCTGATAGACGATTTTATAGCGCTCTTTCATCTTTTCCTCCATCTATGAACTACGATCCTTAAAACGGATGTTTTTTCACTTCTTTAACCACAATAACACTTAGTTACTGTTCACGCATACGTGCCCAGTAACAAACCTTATCTTTTATGATACCGTAAAAAAAACTTCATGACAATAGTATTTATTTATCCTATGAATTTTGATATAATTGGAAATACTGTATTTATTAATAGAACGAACCACTACGAACCCAAAGGAGGTTCTCATGAATTACGGTGTAAAAGCAACCAAGAAACGGATCCGGGCAGCCAATTCCCGGAAGAAGAAATACGCCAACCGGCTGTTTCTGACCTTCTTCAAGACTGCCTTTGTTCTTGTTCTGTTTCTCTGCGTGACGGGTGCCAGCACCTTTATCGGCATGTTTAAAGGCATTCTGGACAGTTCGCCAGACTTCAACCCGGACAGCTTCACCCCAAGCGGATATTTTTCTACTATATATAATAGCGCCGGGGAAGTGACCGACACGCTGGTCGGTTCCAACTCGAACCGAATTGAAGCATCCTACGAGGATTTTCCTCAGGATCTGATCGACGCATTCGTCTCCATCGAGGACTCGCGTTTCTGGCAGCACAGCGGTATCGATCTGCGCTCCATTTCACGCGCCGTGGTCGGTGTCCTGACAAATAATTATAAAGGCGGCGCCAGCACCCTGACCCAGCAGCTCATCAAAAATACCGTCTTCAACGGCGGTATGGAGACCAGCAAAGGTTCCAAAATTGAACGAAAAATCCAGGAACAATATCTGGCGCTGCAGTTGACAAAAAACGTCGATCGGAAGGTCATTTTAACGAACTATTTAAATACGATCAACCTCGGCAGCAATACGCTGGGCGTCAAAGCAGCGGCGCTGCGCTATTTTAATAAGAACGTCTCCGATCTGACTCTTTCTGAGTGCGCGGTCATCGCCGGTATCACACAGAATCCGTCAAAGCTGAATCCGATCAGCGGCGCGGAGGCAAATGCCGCCCGGCGCAAGGTCATTTTGCAGGCAATGTATGAGCAGGGCTATATCACAAAAGAAGAACAGGAGGAAGCACTGGCGGACGACGTCTACGCCCGTATCCAGAATGTCGACACGGCGCTCAAGGAAAATGAGACACCGTACTCCTATTACACGGACGAGCTGATCAGCCAGGTCACCGAAGCGCTCAAAGAGCAGCTCGGCTATACTGACACGCAGGCGTCCAATCTTCTGTTCAGCGGCGGACTGCAGATTTACACCCCGCAGGATCCGCAGATACAGGCGATCGTCGATGAGGAAGTCAACAATCCTGCGAACTACGACGCGGCGCGTTATTCGGTTGAGTACCGCCTTTCCCTGACCCATCCAGACGGGAAAACACAGCATTATTCACAGGAGACTCTGAAAACATGGATTCAGCAGGTCAAGGGACAAAGCGGTTTTGACGGGCTGTTTAATTCCGAGGAAGAGGCCCAGGCGGCGATCGATGAGTACCGCACCGTCCTCACGCAGGACGGAAGCACCGTTCTAGGGGAATCAGTTACCATGATTTTAGAGCCGCAGACCTCGTTCGTCCTGATCGAACAGTCCACCGGCTATGTCAAGGCAATCAACGGCGGGCGCGGACAAAAGACGGCGAACCGCACCCTAAACCGTGCGACCGACTCCCTGCGGCAGCCAGGATCGACCTTCAAGGTCATTTCCTCCTTTGCCCCGGCATTGGATGCCTGCGGCGCGACCCTATCAACCGTTTACTATGACGGACCATACTCTTCCGGTGAAAAAGAGTTCCGAAACTGGTGGGGCAGCGATTACAAGGGCTATCACACCATCCGCGACGGCATTACCTATTCCATGAACATCGTCGCCCTGCGCTGCATGGCGGACACGGTAACGCCGCAGCTCGGTGTCGAATATGCCGAACGGCTGGGAATCACTTCCCTCGTAAGCCAGGATCAGACTCTCTCGACAGCACTCGGCGGTCTGACAAAGGGCGTCAGCAACCTGGAACTGACAAATGCATTTGCGGCGATCGCCAACGGCGGCACCTACACGAAGCCTGTCTTCTTTACTAAGATCCTGGATCGCAACGGAAAGATACTGATCGACAATGAACCGGAGACGCGGCAGGCGCTCAAAGACTCTACCGCCTATCTTTTAACCAGCGCGATGCAGGATGTTATGCAGAGCAATACAATGTATACGCGTTCCGGTTCCGGGGTTAAATCGACCGGTACGACAGCGGCGATTCCTAATATGAGCTGCGCCGGAAAGAGCGGTACGACCACCAGCAACGTCGACGTCTGGTTTGTAGGCTTTACGCCGTACTACACTGCCGGTATCTGGGGCGGATGTGACAATAACCAGCCATTAAAAGGCGGCACCGTTTCAAACGGCGGTACCAGTTACCACAAGCGCATCTGGCGAAATATCATGACACGTGTCCATGAGAGCTTAAGCGACCCCGGATTTACGGTTCCGGACAGCATTGAAACTGCTGAAGTATGCCGCAAATCCGGCAAGCTTCCGGTTTCCGGCGTCTGCAGCAGTGACCCGCGCGGAACGGCCGTCTACACTGAATATTTCGCGAAGGGCACGGTTCCGACCGAGACCTGCGATCACCACACCCGCGTGACAATCTGCTCCGCCTCCGGCGGCATCTCGACTGCCTTCTGCCCGACGAACCAGCAGATTTCCAAGACAGTTATGGTCGTTCCGGAAGACGGCGGAGAAACGGACGATTCCCGCTTCTCCATGCCGGGCGAGTGCAAGATTCACAATGGTTCGTCCACGATCATCCATCCTTCTGAGAGCGCCGATTTCTCAGCTCCGGGCTACAGCCCCGATTCAGATAATCTATCGGCTCCGATCCACTCTGCGGTTCCACGCCCGATGGCGGGAAGTGGACGGAATGGAAATAATATTCCGATTGTCCCGGCGAATCCGGAGCATTAACAGCAAAATAATATATCTGCAAAAAGCTGCTGTAAAAAGTGACATTCAAATGCCTCTTTTACAGCAGCTTTTTATTTCCTCAACTGATTTTCTTTTGCTTTGCTTTCTTTTACTTTTCTTTCGTCTTCTCTCTAATCCTTCATCTTGGGTTTGCAAATCAGCGACGACAGATAGCCGAAGATCAACGCCCCGGAAATTCCCGCCGCACCCGCCGTGAATCCGCCGGTGAACAGCCCCAGAACCCCATCCTTGTCAATTCCATCCCGCACGCCCTTCCAAAGCGTATTCCCAAACCCCAGCAGCGGCACTGTTGCCCCGGAACCCGCCCATTTGGCATACGGTTCGTACAAGCCGATCGCACCGAGAATCGAGCCACATACCACCAAAAGTACCATGATCCGCCCCGGCATGAGTTTCGTTTTATCCATCAGAATCTGCACGGCGGCACAGAGGAGTCCGCCGGTCACAAATGCTTTGATATAGTCCATTTTTTGCTCCCTCTCTAAAGTTTCTTGCAAATACCTATCATTCACCGAACGATTCTTTTCCCTCAAGCACCACTCCATGGGCAATCCCCGGCACATTCTGCCCCTCATTAAAGCTGATCTGGGACAGCAGCGCCCCGGTCGGCACAAACAGGACGCGTTTCCACTCACCCGCCTGTATTTTCGGAAGAATATAGCCGCACAGCACCGCCGCCGAGCAACCACAGCCGCTCCCGCCCGAATGGGTATCCTGCGTCTTCGGGTCAAACATTTCGATCCCGCAGTCCATATGGATGCTGGAAATATCCTGTCCTGCCTCGCGCATAAAATCAAGCAGGATTTCCTTCCCCACCATTCCCAGATCGCCAGTGATGATCCGGTCATAGTCAGATGGTTTCCGGTTAAAATCACGGAAATTTTGCAAGATTGTGTCTACCGCCGCCACCGCCATTGCCGCCCCCATGTTCATGGAATCGCGCATCTGCATATCGACGATCTTTCCGGGGGTGGCAGCTGGGATACAAGGTTGAAATTTGGGATGCAATTTTTCCTGTCCAGCATTTTTCAGTGATTCTGACGCATTTTCTTTCGCTCTGCGCCCATCTTTCCCTTCATTTTTCTCATTTCCCTCGATCATCACACACCCGCACCCGGTCACCGTCCAGGTTGTGGACTGCGGTCTCTGATTCCCATACGCCAGCGGAAACCGGAACTGCCGTTCTGCCGAGGCAAAATGGCTCGACGCCAGCGCCAGAACCCGGTCCGCATAGCCAGCCCCTGCTGCCATCGCCCCCAGAATCATCGCCTCCCCCATCGTCGAGCAGGCGCCGTAAAGCCCGAAAAACGGGATATCAAACGACTCCACGCCAAACGAGGACGCCACAATCTGTCCCAACAGGTCTCCCGCAAACAGGCAATTCACATCCGCCGCCTGTCTGCCCGCCTTATCCAGACATTTCTGCACCGTCTGGCGCTGCAATTCACTCTCCGCCTCCTCCCACGACTTTTTCCCAAACGTCGGATCCGGCTCCACCCGGTCAAAAAAACTAGCCAGCGGTCCCTCGCCTTCCGTCTGCCCCACGATCGATGCCGCCGATGTGATGATGGGCGGATGCTCAAACTGGATGCTTGATTTACCTGCCTGCATAAAACTCCTCCTGAAACATAAAAACATTGTCAAAAATATACTGTTCAAACTTTCGCTACAATCTCAGTATTTACACAAACATACATTTTTATGTTTTCTAGTAATCTGCATTCCTCGCAGGCTTCATTCACCCGTTTTTACCATATTATTAATACTGCACCGCCGCCAGTTTCTCTCTCAGTTCCTGCGGGTTCTGGGATGCATCGACTGCCGTCTGCGGTGTGATCACGCCCTCTTTCGCCATACGGATCAGAAAATTATCCATCGTAATAGAGCCCTCTTTTGCACTAGAAAGCAGATAGCTCTGCATCTGCGGTGTTTTTCCATCACGGATCAGATTCCGGATCGCCGGCGTGAGCATCATAAGCTCACAAGCTGCTGCCCTGCCCTGACCGCCCGCCCTCGGAACCAGCTGCTGTGACAGCACCGCCCGCAGCGTCATCGAGATCTGCGTCCGGATCTGCGGCTGTTTATCCTCTGGAAAAACACCCACAATCCGGTCAATGCTGTCGATTGCCGAATTGGTATGAATGGTGGAAAAAACAAGATGTCCCGTCTCCGCCGCCATCAGTGCCGTCTCGATCGTCGCCGGATCACGCATTTCTCCAATCAGAATGACATCCGGGTCCTCACGGAGCGCCGCATAAAGCCCCTTATCATAGCTCTCTACGTCCACGCCCACCTCGCGCTGGTTGATGATCGCCTGCGCCGGTTCATAGACATACTCGATCGGGTCTTCCAGCGTAATCATATGGAGCGGACGATTCTGGTTGATCTCATTTAAAATTGCCGCCAGCGTCGTTGACTTGCCGCTTCCCGTCTCGCCGGTTACCAGAATAATGCCTTTATTCCAGCTTGAAAACTGATTCACTGCTTCCGGAAGCCCCAGCTCCGACAGGTTCGGAATCGTACTGCTCAGAAGACGGATCGCCGCAGAGAGCGCGGCCTGCTGCCGGAACAGATTCACACGGAGACGCCGTCCCGCAAACGAAGCACTAAAATCCAGCTGTCCGATCGCCTCGATCTGATCTGCCGCATTGCCTGCCAGCTGGCGTCCATATTCCTCACAATCCTCACGCGTCAGCCCGCCATCCGTCAGCGTCTCGATTCTGCCGTCAATTCTGCATTTTGGCGGCAGCCCTGCAATCAGATGCACATCCGATGCCCTTTTTTCAGCTGCCAGCGCGATTAATTCCTCGATTCCATACATATCATCTGTCTCCTCTTCTCTTTCTGAACCATTTACAGTGCCAGCAGCGTCCGGATCACCTCGTCCACCGTCGAAACACCCTCTTCTACCAGCTTCTGCGCGTGTTCCAGCATCGGAACATACTGGCTCGCTCTTCTGGCTGCCTCTAAGAAACGTGTCCGGTCAGCTCCTTCCAGAATGCACCGGCGCAGCTCCTCCTGAATCAGCATTACCTCAAACACACCGATTCTGCCCCGGTATCCCGAATTGAAGCACTGATCGCATCCGGCTCCCTGCCAGTATAATTTTCCAGGGTTCTCCGAGATTCCTGCCATCTCAAGCGCTTTTTTCGGCGGCTGAATCTGGGTTTTGCAGTTCAAACAGATTTTCCTCAGCAGCCGCTGGGAAATAACGCCTCGCAGTCCCGCCGCAATCAGGTATGACGCCACGCCCATATCTCGCAGACGGTCAATCGCCGAGATCGCATCTTCCGTATGAATCGTGGTGATAACGAGATGTCCCGTCATTGCCGCACGCATCGCGATCTCTGCCGTCTCACCGTCACGGATCTCGCCGACGCAGATGATATCCGGATCCTGACGCAGAACTGAGCGCAGACCCGATGCAAAGGTCAGCCCCACTTTTTCATTGATCTGCACCTGTGTCGCGCCTTTGATATGGTATTCCACCGGATCCTCCAGTGTAATCAGGTTGGTCCGATCCGAAAGAAGTTCGCGGATCAGCGTATACATCGTCGAAGATTTACCTGAACCAGTCGGTCCTACAATCATGATAACTCCGGAAGTAAGCCCTAAAAGTGTATCAATCTTTGCATCCTCCACTGCCGGAATACCGATACCGCGGCGGTTCAGCGTCTCCTCATTTCGTTTCAGAATACGGATAACCACTTTTTCTCCATACAGGGTCGGAAGGGTGGATATACGCATATCAATATCTTTTCCCCTTAAATGCATCACCGCACGACCATCCTGCGGAATTCTTTTTTCGACGATATCGAGCTGGGACATGATTTTAAGCCTCGAAATGACCGAATCCTTGAGTTCCGACGGGATCGTCATGATCCGATGAAGCTGCCCGTCGATACGCATCCTGACGACCATCTCCTCCTCCGTCGGCTCAAAATGGATATCCGAAGCATTTTCCGAAATGGCGCGCTCAATAATCGAATTGACCAGGCGGATCATCGGCGTCACATTTTCCTGTCCTTCTCTTGCCGCCGTCTGCCCCTGACGCGCCTCTTGTGCCGCTGCCGTCTCTGCCTGCATCTGCGCCATCGCTTCTGCCGCGCCCTCGTTGCCATACAAAATATTGATCGCACGCTTCACCGCCGGTTCAGAGGCGATCATCGGCACAATTTTCTTTTTGGAAGTATGCTGTGCTTCCTCAATCGCCATGAAGTTCAGCGGATCCGCCATTGCCAGATAGAGCTGGTCTTTGGAAATACGCACCGGTACGATCGTCATCTTCTTTGCCAGGTTTTTCGGCACAAAACGCGACAGTTCCGGGCTGATATCGACCCGCGTCAAATCAATATAGTCAATGCCCAGCTGCATGCGAAGCGCATCGATCAGCTGACCTTCCGTGATATAATGATGCTTGATCAGCGTTGTTCCCAGACGTTCTTTCTCCTTCGCCTGATAGTCAAGCGCCTCTTTAAGCTGCCCTTCTGTGATCAGTCCCAGCTCCAAAAGCATGTCTCCCAATCGCTTTGTACGCATTCTCTCTACCTCCCTATAAATATGGATCTGGTTATTCAGCCATTTTACTGCGGAAATCCCGGATCCGGTCAAAGCAGTCCCGATCCATCTCGATCGCCGTCTGATTTCCAGTCGTCACAATCCACGCTTCTTCCAAAAGCCGCCGGATGATCCGCGCCGCCTCTTTCTGATCCTCTGCGGTCGTCTTACGGATCTCCTCTGTCCAACGACGGATCTGTACAATATCCAGGCCATTGTACGCATACTGCATCGCTGCCATCCGCCGTCCCAGGCATCCGCACGGCGCCGTCGCATTGCCGTAACTGCTTAAAATATAGCCATTCCGATCTGCCTCCGAAAGCTGCAGTTTTTCCAATACACCCGCTGCCGCCCGGATCGCCTCGATCGTCTCACTGACCTTCGGATCCCGGTATGTACTCGCCACGATCCGGTCCATCGTCGGCGTAAATGCAAACGACGCGCTGTAGGCGCCGCCTTGAAAACGGAGCTGCGGCACAAAATACCGGTCATCCAGCGCATTTACATACGGAAGAATCCGCCCGGAAAATCCATCTACAGCGCTCAGCTCTGCCGAAAAGACGGTATACTGGCTGGAGCTCTCCACAATTACCGCCTCCCTGCGCGCCGGAACCGGGAAAGTATACCCAGCATTTTCCCCTCTGTTTTCCGTTTTATTCTCATGGTCTGGCATCTGTTCTCCCCGCAGATTTCCCAGAATCCGCCCTGCACAGTTCCGCATCCATTCCAGATTTTCCCTCGGTGCAACATGAAGGATCGTCACCGCTGTTCCATGCAGGATGCGGTCGCGCACCTCCTCCATCTTCTCTGCCAGCTGGAAGATCGCTGCATCCTCCTGTTCCAGTCGCCCGCGCAGTTTTTTCAAAAACTCATAAAACGCCTGTCCGCCGACATATTCCTGATACCGCGTATTGATGCTATAGCCAGATGCCGCCAGACGCACCGCCAGCGAATACGCATCACTGCGCGACTCATCACAGGACGGAATCGTCTCATCCAGTGCCTGAAGAACCGCATTCTTATCTCTCCACAGTGGATGTGATAAGAGTTCCAACAGGACATACAGGCTCTCTTCATAATCTTCCGCCATCCCGTACCAGCTGACCGCCAGCGTCGGATGGCTGTTTCGTCCCGCCCGAACCTCCGGATGTCCCTCATTCATGGAAAAATCATGCAGATAGCGCTCAATCTGATTTTCCTTTTCCATTCTGCCATACCGGGCATTTTCAAGCTCTGAAACAAACATTGTATATAAAGGAATATAAAAGCGGTCCTCTTCCGGCACGCCGCTCAAATCCAGGTATAAGCGGTTATAGCTGATCGCCTCCAGATCCGACGGCGATTCATAGACCGAAATCCCATTTATCTCATATATCTGATATTCCGGCGTCTCTTCCGGCGGCGGAAGCTCATCGACCCGGATCATAAAATCCGCATTCGAACACTCCGACGCATTCCACACATCAAAATCCAGGGTCTTCGCAATCAGCGCATCCAGCTCTGCCTCGCTCATCTCCGCCTTCATCTGCGCCAGATACGCGTCGCGCTCCTGCTCCATCGCCTCTGCCATCCCCGGCGTCGGAACCGTCGTGACAAGAACCCGCCGCTTCGCCGCGCCAAGCTCTGCCGCAAACCGACGAATCTCCGCCTGTGCCGTCCCTGCATCCAGAGAATCATAGGCTGCCGCCTCATCCGCATACACATCCGCATCGCCCGTCAGTGCCCATTTCAGGCTGACTTCCGGCACGATCGAATCCGCAAATACATCCGTATCTTCGCCTGCCGTATAATCATGTATCGCCCGCGCCTTGAGCGCCGTCTCCACCACTGACGGGTCGATCCCGCGCTCCTGCATCTCGCACAATGTCTCATCCGACACCTGCCGGAACCGTTCTGCATCCTTCGGACTGCTGTCTGTCATTTCGAAAACAAAAAATGGCTTTTCTGCCTCCATCATCACCGATGCGCTCGCATCACAATGGATGCCCGCCGTCCGCAGCTTTTCCCTGAAAACCGATCCATCCACATTCATCATTCCCGCAATGATGCTGTACTGGATCAGCTTTTCCCATGAAATGCCGCTCAGATCCATCGCATACGATACCACCGCCGCATTCTCCGATGCGTCTCCCCGGTAAGCAGGACTGGGAACGGTTGCCTGACGGAAGAATGATTCTCCCCCATTTTCCAAACCATCTGGCTCGGGGCTGTAACACGCACTCATCCCTGTATTCTGCATTTCCTGTTTTTCCTGTCGCCCGCTGCCTGACTGGAAACTCCATCCGTCTTCTTTTCCATAGCTTTTCTTTGCATCACACAGATACTCTTTATCCAGGAATGCCAGAAACCGTTTCCAGTCCAGATCCCCATACAACAAAATCAGAGCATTATCGAACCGATAAAATCGATCATACATCTCCATCGTATGTTCATACGTCAGATCCTTATAAAAACGGTGCGCCTGTCCATTCGCATTTGCCGCCGTCTCCCCCGGATACAGCGCCCGCAAAACATTCCGCAGTGCCTCATTATCTGTATCATTCAGCATGCCGAAATCCTCGCTGTACACCGTTCCTGCCAGCGTAATCGGGCTTTTGCGGTCGCGCAGCTCATAGCGAACCGCTTCACGGTCAAAAAAGCGGCGTTCCCGCCGGATTCCCGGCGCTTTCATGCAGCTTAAATACACATCTGCCATCTTAAGCAGCTGTTCCTCGCTCTGGCTGCACACCGGATATGCCGTAAATGGTATATAGGTAAATGCATTTACAAATGTGTGGTATGTCTTGCTGCAAAGATCAAAAAAAATATCCTTACTCGGATATTTATCAGAGGAAGCAAGTACCGAATGCTCAAACACATGATTCGTGTCCGTCTCATCCAGATGCGGTGTCCGATAGGAAATCGAGAATCCCCGGTTTGTATCTTTATTTCTGATATAAAACAGGGACACCCCGCTTTTCTCATGTTCAAAATACAGTGTCTGCGCTCCCAGCGCCTGCAGTTTTCCCACCTGTTTCAATGTAAAACCTGCTGTCTGAAATCCCGGCTGTAGTCTCCCATCTGCCGCCCTCCACTGCTTTGTACCTGCCATTCTTTTATCATGCCTCCTGCCATCATTCGTCTGCTGTCTTTTCTCTATATCTATTATACAAGAGCACGTCCTATATTTCCATAGAAAAAAGCACATCCGGTTCACTCTGTGTTCCGGATGTGCTTCTCTGATTCATAAATCTATTATTTATTCTTTCCGCAGCACTTCTTATATTTCTTACCGCTTCCGCATGGACACGGATCGTTCGGGTAAATCTTATGTGTATTGCGTACTGTGCCAGATGCCTTCTGCTCGCGGTACAGCTCTGTTCTTCTCTCCTCAGTCAGGATTGCATCCCACTGCGGAAGCTCATACAGCCAGGTAGCCTTTGCCTCTACCATGTTGTAATATAACTTCTCCGGGTCGATCTCAATCTTAACCTTGGTATCCTCATCCATGGTCTCGATCGGGTTCTCATAGCCCTTTAAGCTCTCATTGATTCCATCCAGGAAACCGGTCATGATCATAACTTCGGTATCATACTTCTCAGCCAGTTCCTTAACGGTACCTTCTACAACCTCAGTCGGGTTTGCAAGAATCTGCTCGTAAATGCCTTTCTCAATCGTAAAATATCCAGACCAGAGTTCCTCTTTCTTTTTATCATCCAGCCCGTCACCATATGCCAGATTGCGCCAATTTTCTAACAGTGTCATCGGTAATTCCTTCCTTTTTTCGTTCTTTCATTACTATAATAACATAGTATATTTAAGTATATAACAAGTTGGGGGGATTTGCAAGGAGGAAAACTGGCATCTGCCTATTTTATCGCATAATCAAACGTATCACTCATTCCGTATCGCCGCCAACGGACTCAGCTTCATTGCGCGCATCGCCGGGAAGAATCCGGCCGCCATGCCGATGATGACGGCAAATCCGACCGACGGAACTGCCAGCCAGATCGGGATCACGGACAGTTTTCCATCCATTCCATATAAAAAAGTCGCTGCCAGAAACTGGTTGATCAGCACGGAAACCATAAAACTCAGCGCCAGTCCGATGAGTCCTCCCATGAAACCGATAAAACCTGCCTCGATCAGAAACATATTTCGGATAGTTGCAAGGGAACATCCTAACACTTTCAGCACGCCAATCTCCTTCGTCCGCTCATAGATGGACATCATCATCGTGTTGGCAATGCCGATCGCAGCTACCAGCAGAGAAACGGCGCCGATGCCGCCGAGGGCTGCCTGGATCATGTTGGACTGCTGTTTGGACTGTTCCAGCCATTCCATCTGGCTGTTTGCCTCATAGCCCATGTTGCTGATGGCTTTCTGTACCTCTATTACATGATCCATATCGTCCACATTGACCGTCGCTTCCTCATATACAAAATAATTGTACGGTTTTCCTTTTTTATTGGTCGGCTGACCCGGAATCGGCTTTTTCTTGAACATCTGTTTTAGCTGTGTCTTGAGCTTATCCAGATCAACGTAGACGCCGTAGCTATAATCACTCCACTCATCCGGTCCGCCTGCGACCAGACCGGCGGTTTTCAGCATATATTTCTTCGGAGCCGCCACCTTCTGGCTGCCGTCATCACCGCCGGAATTGCTCTTAGACTGATAGTAGGCATCCGTGTCAAAGATCGTGAACATCGGCTTATTGATAAAATCGATATCCGGCATCTCTCCGGTGTCCCAATAGCCTTTTCCCGTCTTAGCGTTGCTGAAATTCTGCGCGACCATGTTTCCGACCACCATCTCCATATCCTTCGTTTCGGCAGTCGGCAGACTTCCTTCCCCCAGCTTGATATTCTTCATTGCTCCCAAGGGGATCCCATGCAGCTGCACATTTCCCTCGTAGACACCCTGACGCATAATCACATTCAGGTTCAGATCCGGATAAGCACTTGTCACATGCGGAATTTTCTCAAATGTCTTCATCGTCTCATCCGTCATGAAGCTGTCCTCTGGATTTTTCTTATCGCTGGAATTTCCATTGTCATAATTATACACCTGAATCGCGGTCAGGCTTCCATAGGAAGAATACTGTTTGATGGTAAATTCTTTCAGTCCTATTCCGATGGAAACCATGACAACGATCGATGCCGTACCAATCACGACTCCCAGAACCGTCAGAAAGGTACGGAGCTTTCTGCGAAACAGGTTGTTGACGCTCATCGTCAGCAGATCACTGAATCTCATTTTCACCGGTCCTTTCTATTTTTTCTTCCTTTTCAGATGATCGTTTTGTTCTTTTTCAACGTCCTTTGTTTCGTCTTCCGATACATCTGCTGTCGTCATTTCCGGCTCGCCCAGCTCATTGTCCAGTTCCTCTTCTAATTCGCCTTCAAGCGCCTTTTCTTCTGCTATTTTCTTCTTTTTCCTCTTCCAGACAACTACACCGACACCTGCGCCCACCAGCGCAGCGATCACAAGCATCGGAGCGATCCGCCCAGCGCCGCCCGCTTGCGCCGCATCGGCATCTGCATCCATGCCGTTGTCCATTCCATCCATGCCGTCCATCCCGTCATCGGAAAACGCCTCACTCACGTTCAGAAGCATTTCTTTTTCAGTCTCTGAAACGACTCCATTTTCATCCTCATAGGAAATGATAATCTTCACTTTTCCATCATCGGTTGTCGGCGCAATCGCGGTCAGCATCGTATCGACATTGCCGGTTTCGCCCGGCTTGATATTTCCCACGTAAGAGTCAGCTGGTTGGATAGAATCTGCCTCAAAACGCGCCATAACATTGTAAAGAATTACTTTTCCGGTGTTGTTGATGCCAAACATGACATTCGTCTCAGAACCAACCTCGATCGCATCCGGCATCACATCGATCGTGCTGGTGTTCAGCCGCGGCTCCTGCTTGACCGGGAGGGCAATTTTGACTTCTTCCTTGGCATTTTTAAATTCCGGGCTGTCGTACTGCTCCTGAATCGTCATGCGGTATGATTTCTGTTCCGCCGTCGGCGCCGCCTTGAACACCATCGAGAGATCCGCCGTCGCCCCCGGCGCCATGTTATTGACAACTACGGAGGTGGAACCGCTCTCGGATGTAAAGATCGGCGTATTTTCAACTTCTTCCGAAGCAAATGTAAACATAATATTGGAAGCTGCCACATCCGAAGACGCATTCTTCATCCGCACACGCAGTTCAAACGGCTGTCCGGCATAGATCTCTGCCGGGAGCGTCTCGAAGCTGTCCACAATGATACGCGCCTTGGTTCGATCCTGCTCGCCCGCATCTGCCGACAGCTCATCGTCATCTTTTCCCTTGACGCGCACGTAAAACACCTTGTCCACCGGCTCCGAAAACTCGCCGCCCTCTTCTTCGCGGTATGTAACCAGATAGTGAATCGGGAAAAAGCCCGATTTTACGTCCTCGCGCACCATCATGCTGTACGGAACCGTCACCATCTGCCCCGGTTCCATATCCCCCATTTTACGGTTATAGTTGCCCTCATTGATATCAAACGGGAATTTCGTAATATCTGCGTCAAGCTGCATATCCACGCGGACATCGTAAACCTTTTTAAGTCCCGTATTGGTCAGGTTCACGCCAAAATCCATGACCTGATTGTACCCCGCATACGGTGTCTGCTGGTTATCGCCGATGGAAAAATCGTAATCCAGCTTCGTGTTGTCGTCTTCCTCGGTGGAGGAACCGTCGTAGGCGGATACCCACAGATTGACGCCGACTTTTAAACTATCATCAATAAAGAAAAAAGCCTGATAATATCCAGCTGACAGATCCCGGCGCAGTTTATACGTCAGAGTCACACTCTTGGAGGAACCCGGCTTAATGTCGATCGCCTTATTTTTAAACGTGTTGGAATCCGCCTCAAACGGAAAGGATTTGTCATACCAGTACAGATCTCCGCTGTCACCTTCGTCATCTGATTCACCAAAGGAATCTGTCATGAATCTCTCATATTCATACGCATTCGCAAGACGGATTGTCTTGAAGCTGTTGTCGCCTTTTTCTGCTGTATTATGAATCGTCATTTTGATCGAAATCTTATTGCCCGCCTTGCCGCGCGGAACTTTCGTGACCGTGATCGTTCCATTATTGTCCTGAAAATCCGTCATGTTCAGCATTTCCGCCTGAGCCGTCCGGCTTCCTCCCACCGCCAGCACCACAAAAAGCAGCAAAAACACCGCCCATCTTTTCCACTTTCTCATACCTCTCATTTTTCATACCTCCATATCCGCTCACATTAAATGCTGCTTTTATCAATTTCTCATTCTATCGTCAGCATTCCTGTGTTTTAGCCTTCTAAATTCCAGACACAGCCAACACTCTATTTTTATCTGTCTATTTCATATCTGCTCCGTCTTTCGCTCTCTTAAATTTCCTCTATTTTCCCATCTTCCTTGCCCATTTGCCGATTCTCCTCTATCTTCACAATCTTACCATCGATAATATGGAAGATCCGGTCCGCATACGCCGCCAGATGGTTATCATGCGTGACCATAACCAGCGTCTGGTTCTGTTCCCGGACGATCTGCTGCATCAGTTTCAGCACATCCATCGTCGTGTGCGAATCCAGGTTTCCAGTCGGCTCGTCTGCAAAAATGATCTCTGGATGTACCACCAGCGCCCGTGCAATGCCGACACGCTGCTGCTGCCCGCCGGACATCTGGTTCGGCATATGATCGCCGACTTTTTCCAGTCCGACCATTTTCAGATATTTTTCCGCCATCTCCCGGCGCCTGCCGCGCGGCACACCGCGGAAGGACAGCGGAAGCGCTACATTTTCAACCGCATTCATCGTACCGAGCAGGTTATATGACTGGAAGATAAATCCGACCCGCTCCCGGCGGAATGCCACCAGCTGGTTCTCGTTTAATTTTTCTATGTGCTGTCCGGCTATGACAATCTCGCCCTTCGTCGGCTTCTCCAGCCCCGCCAGCATATTCAATAAGGTAGATTTACCCGAACCGGAGGTGCCTACAATCGCACAGAATTCGCCACGGTACATCGTAAAATCAACGCCGTTCAGTGCGTATACCTTCGTCTCGCCGACGCGGTAGACTTTATATAGATTTTTTACCTGTATGACAGGTTCCCGTTTCCGGAATTCATTCTTCCCCGGCACTTTCCGCTCTTCCATCAGCCTTCTCCATTTTCTAACTTATTTCATGCTCCTGAATATTCCATCGAAATCCATTCCTGACAACCTGGATTTATACAAGTTTCAACCATTGCAATTCCAGTTCTTCTTTCTACATTATACCGGATTTGTTTCAATTCTCCTACCTTATTTTTCTTAATGTTCCTTACGCTTTTCTTACCAGATTTTTCTCCCTGTCTGACCGTTCCTTACGCTAATCCATTTTGCCCTGGAAAGTCATTTTTATTTCCTATTTCATCGCAGGTAATCTTCCAGCCGTCATCACATTGTCCATATTTTCTATCCCCCCTATTCATATTTTTTATATCACAGATCATTAAAAGCTATAGCAATCCATCTAGAAATGTTTTATAATAGTTGGGAAAAATATGCCAATACGAATAGAGAAGGAGAATCAAATGAGACATTTGCTGAATCCACTGGATTTTTCCGTTGAGGAGATCAACCAGCTTCTGGATCTCGCTTCCGATATCGAAGCCAATCCAGCCAAATATGCACACGTCTGCGACGGAAAGAAAATCGCGACTCTGTTTTATGAGCCAAGCACCCGTACACGCTTAAGTTTTGAGGCTGCTATGCTGAACTTAGGTGGACGGGTTCTTGGCTTTGCTTCTGCCGATTCAAGCTCTGCTTCCAAGGGCGAGAGTGTGGCAGATACCATCCGCGTTATCTCCTGCTTCGCAGATATCTGCGCGATGCGCCATCCGAAGGAAGGTGCGCCGATGGTTGCTTCCCTGCACTCTTCCATCCCGGTTATCAATGCCGGCGACGGCGGTCACCAGCATCCGACGCAGACCTTGACCGATCTGATGACGATCCGTTCTTTAAAAGGACGCCTGAACAATTTAACAGTCGGTCTGTGCGGCGATTTGAAATTCGGACGCACGGTTCACTCCTTAATCAATGCGCTGTCCCGCTACACAGGCATCCGTTTCGTCCTCATTTCCCCGCCGGAACTGCGCGTCCCGGATTATATCATTGAGGATACACTGAATGCAAAGGGAATCGAGTACAAAGAGGTTGAAAACCTGGATGAGGCGATGCCGGAGCTTGATATTCTCTACATGACACGTGTCCAGAGAGAGCGTTTCTTCAACGAGGAAGATTACATCCGTATGAAGGACTGCTACATTCTCGACAAAAAGAAGATGGAGCTTGCCCGTGATGATATGTTTGTGCTCCATCCGCTTCCGCGTGTCAATGAGATTTCCGTTGAGGTGGACAACGACCCGCGTGCCGCTTACTTCAAACAGGTTCAGTACGGCGTATACGTCCGTATGGCTCTGATCATGACTTTACTGGAGGTGGAAAAACCATGTTAAATATCAGCGGATTAAAAGAAGGTTTTGTTCTGGACCACATCCAGGCAGGACGCAGTATGGATATTTACTTTAAACTGGGGCTGGACAAGCTGGACTGCCAGGTGGCTATCATCAAAAATGCGCGCAGCAGCAAGATGGGACGCAAGGACATCATCAAGATCGACGGCAGCCTTGATCTGGTAAATGTTGATGTGCTCGGCTACATCGATCACCGTATCACGATCAACATCATCAAGGATGGAAAAATCGTAGAGAAAAAAGATGTCAAGATGCCGAAAAAAATCACAAATGTCATCCACTGCAAGAACCCGCGCTGCATTACCTCGATCGAGCAGGAGCTTCCGCATATCTTCTATCTCGCGGATGAGGAAAAAGAGGTATACCGCTGCCAGTACTGCGATGAGAAGTATTCGCTGTAGATTCTTCTGAATATATCAAATGAATATCAAAAAAGCCATGAACGACTTTTCTGTAGATTTACAGATCATAAGCGATTTCATGGCTTTTTATTATTTTCCAGATTATAGATTCCAAAAGTGCCTACCCTTGAACATCTTAATTCCAGAACTCTGTCTTACCTTCCAGCCCGATACTCTCAGCCTTGAAGCACGGATTCTTGCCTTCCTTTTTCTGCGCCTGGTAATCGTCCAGACATTTGAGCGCTGTATTTCCCAGAATCACGATAACCGGCAGGTTGATGATCGCCATGATACCCATGAGGACATCCGCGAGATCCCATACCAGACCGAACTGGAGCTGTGCGCCGATGAAGACAACTACCACCGCAAACAGGCGGAACACGTTCATTTCTTTGTTTTTCAGCGTACGGCGTGCGATGTAGTTGAGACATCCCTCACAGTAGAACAGGTTGCCGAGCAGTGTCGTAAATGCAAATAAAAGAAGTGCAAATGTAATGAAATACGGTCCAATCACGCCAAATACCGTTCCCAAAGATTCCTGTACGAACGGAGCGCCTTTCAGTTCTTCGGACGGAACGATACCGGTGCAGAGGCACATCATCGCTGTTGCCGTACAGATGAGGATTGTATCGATAAAGACGGAAAGCATCTGTACCAGTCCCTGCTTAACCGGATGGCTGACATTAGCTGCTGCCGCCGCGTTCGGTGCAGAACCAACACCCGCCTCGTTGGAATACAGACCCCTCTTGATTCCCTGCATCATGGCAGAACCTGCGAATCCGCCGAAGATCGCCTTGAAATCAAAGGCATTGGAGAAAATATTGACAAACACTTCCGGTAGTCTTCCGATGTTTAAGAACATGACCGCAACTGCCATCAGGATGTAGAAAACGCCCATAAACGGAACCAGCACACCGGTAATGCGGACAATCTGTTTTCCGCCGCCCATGATACAGATGCCGACCAGAATCGCCAGAATGGCGCCGCCGATCATCGGAACCAGGCTCTTGTCCCCCATCATAAACTGATGGTAAAAACCGTAATTCGACATACTGTCAATCAGGTTAAAGGACGCCAGCATATTGAAACCGCCAGCATAAGTAGCAATCAGGGCAATCGCGAAGATAACACCCAGCGCACGGTTCTTCAGCGCCGCCTCGATATAGTAAGACGGACCGCCATAGCTTCCGCCGGACGCGTCGCGCTTCTTATAAATCTGCGCCAGTGTGCTCTCGATAAATGCCGATGCGCCGCCCACAATCGCAATCAACCACATCCAGAACACCGCGCCGTAACCGCCAATCGCGATCGCATTGGCTACACCTACGATATTGCCTGTGCCTACACGGCTCGCCGTCGATACCATCAACGCCTGAAATGCGGATACGGAGTTGCTGTCCGTCTTCTCTCCGACTACCCGGATTGATTCCGGAAGCAGACGGAGCTGTACGAAACGGCTTCGGAGTGTGAAATACAGTCCGACCGCCAGCAGCATGATAATCAGCAGATAACTGTACATGACGTTGCTGATCACACCAACGAGTGATGCAAATCCTTCTAACATAAAGTTTCCCCCTTTTCATTTGTATGTAAATAGAAAAAAGAGCCGCTGCCGAATAAAGACGCCCTCTGGTATCTGCATTCGGCAACAGCCCCCTTAAATGATTTGAGCAAAACGGTAAGCCGGGTTATGTCGTTGAATGGTCATCTATCTAGTCCTGCTGTCGCCAGCAGGCTCAAGCGACCTACCCGAGAGCAGACGGGCCGCCTTGCGCTCTCTGTTCGGTCTTGCTTCGGATGGGGTTTACATGTGCCCCGGCTGTTACCAGCCGGGCGGTAGTCTCTTACACTGCCCTTCCACCCTTACCCGGTAAACCGGGCGGTACATTTCTGTTGCACTATCCTTGGAGTCGCCTCCACCAGACGTTATCTGGCATCCTGCCCTGTGAAGCCCGGACTTTCCTCACCTGCAGCCTTTCGGTTCTGCAGCCGCGACCATCTGTCTTACTCAAAACATTCTAACTCTACCATATTTTCAGGCATTTGTCCAGTCAATCATACTTTAAAACAGCTTCCACCGATAAATTCGCGCACAATCGAATTGTGCGGCACCTGTTCGCTGCTGACACCTAGAAAATAATCGAGAAATTTGAGCAGCCGCTTCGCCTCGTTATACTCCGCTGAATCACGCGGAACACTATATAAGATCGGCTCCGCATACTGTTTGAGCACCGAAAGCTCATATAAAAACGCAGAGTTGAACATCGCATCTGCCTCTTCCTGATACGGGAAAATATTCCGCTCCTCGCCCCGGCGGACGGAATCCCACATCCGGATCGTGTCCTGTGCCGACGCACCGCGCGTTCTCGCATCACGGACCATCCGCCGGATCAGACGTCCGTCCGTCGTCGGAACTCGGTTGTGATCGTCGATATTTAACTGGGTCAGCGCACTGATATAGATCTTAAATTTCTTATCACGCGGCAGTGAATACGACAAATCATCATTCAGGCAGTGGATTCCCTCAATGACCAGAATATCCTCCGCCCCAAGCTGCAAGAAATCGCCCTTATATTCGCGCTCGCCCTTGACAAAGTTGTAAACCGGCAGTTCCACGCGTTTTCCCGCCAGAAGTTCTTCCATATCTTCATTAAACTGTTTCACATCGATGCAGTTTAATGCCTCATAATCGTAATTTCCATTTTCATCCCGCGGGCTGTCCACACGGTTGACAAAATAATTGTCCACCGCGATCGGATGCGGTTTCATTCCCAGCGCGCCGAGCTGAATCGACAGACGGTGTGAAAAGGTCGTTTTTCCCGAAGAGGACGGTCCTGCAATCATGATCAGTTTGCGTCCGCTCTCATAAATCTGCTCCGCAATATCTCCGATCTTCTTTTCCTGCAGCGCCTCCTGCATCAGGATCAGGTCGTTCATGCGCCCCCGCGCGATCGTATCGTTGAGTGTTCCCACATCAAACACACCGAGCTTGTGACCGAGCTTTTCCGCCTCCTGCTGGACATCAAACAGTTTTTTCTGCGGATGGAACGGCTGAATCGCCTTCGGCTGCTTCTTGTTCGGCAGACGCAGGATAAATCCTTCCTCGTACATCTGTAAATCAAAATATTTGAGATACCGGGTGCTCATGACCATATATCCGTAGAAATAGTCGTCATAATCGCCGAGCCGGTAAACATTGACCCGCGACGCCCTCCGGTAATTGAACAAACGCGCTTTGTCATACATTCCCTGCTCCTGGAAATGATCCATCGCCTCATCCGTATTTTCACTCCGTTTCTGCAGCGGCAGATCCTGCTCAGACAGGCGCTTCATCTCCTCTTTCACACGGTCTAACAGCTCCTGGCTGAGTGTTACCCCGCCTTCCACCTCCACATACAGACCATTTTCAACAGAAAAGCAGACCGTGATATTTTTCACATTTTCCCTGCCTGCCACATCCTGAAAGGCTTTCATCATCAGAAAGACGGCACTTCTCTGATATGCCAGATAGCCAGCCGTATCTGCCGCTGTGATAAATTCCATCTGGCAGTCCTTCTGCAGTGTTTTATGCAGCTCCCGCAGCCGTCCATTTACCGAGACCAGAAGAATATCATTCTCGTAATTCTTCTGATATTCCTCCGCAATCTCCGCGTAGGCGGTTCCCTGCGGATATGTTTTTATCTCACTCCCAATCCGTACATCCGGCATGTAATCCCCTCCCTAAACAATCTGGATTGGAAACGCCGGTTTCTCCCGCACAACCTTCACGGCATCACCCAGCTTCCTCATCAGATATTTCTCCATAAATTCTGTAAAAATGTGTTCAATTCCATAATGTCCGGCGTCAATGACCGCCATGCCCTGTGCAACCGCGTCGATTCCTTCATGGTGGCTGATATCTCCTGTGATATAAACCTGCGCCCCGGCTGCCAGTGCCTCTCCCATCGTGCTTCCTCCCGCGCCCGGGCAGACCGCCGCTTTCTGAATCACTGCCTCACCGTCCAGCTCACCGAAGACCGCCGCATACGGCAGGCCAAATGCCTCCTTGACCTGCTCGGCAGCTGCCCGCAGTGTCATCGGCTGTTCGAAGCGTCCAGTGCATCCGATTCCGTAGGAAGTGCCGTCTCCGGTCTCTCCCATTTTCTCTAAAACTTCACAATCCGTCAGTCCCAGCTTCTTTGCCGCCAGATCTGCCATGCAGCCCGGCGCTGCGTCGAAATTCGTGTGCATCGCATAGTAGGAAATATCATCCTGAATCATCCGCAGGACTCTTCTGCCGATGAAATTCTGATCGGACACCTGCTTGATTCCTTTGAAAATAAGCGGATGGTGCGTCAAAATCATATCCGCCCCCGCCTGCTCTGCCTGCTCAATCACAGAATCTGTGGCGTCTACCGCCAGAAAGATCGTCTTCACTTCCTTCCCGCTGCGCCCCGCTAAAAGCCCCGGATTGTCCCAGTCACATGCCATGCTGCGCGGCGAAAGTGTTTCCAGGATCTTGATAATCTCACTGCATTTCATGTCTCGTCTCCTCTATCAGCGCCAGATAGGCGGTCAGTTCGTTGATGCGCGCTGCTCGGCGGCTGATCGCCGTCTCTCCCGCTTCACTGGCTTCTAAAGTTTCCTTCTTGTTCTGGGCATCATTTTCTGTCAGCCCTGCCAGCACCTGCCGCGTCATCTTCTCTTCTTTCTCCAGATACGCAAGCAGCACCGGATCTTTCTTCCGGATCAAATCGGCTCCAAAACGGTAATCCTGCTCTCTCCCCGGCCGCATCGTGCCTCGCGCCGCTTCTATCACTATGTAATATTTTCCCTCGTCCGTCAGCATCGCTTCCCGGAGAATCGAAAATCCCTGTTCTTCCAGAAAATGACGCACTTCGTCCTGCTCCGACTGCGGCGACAGAATCAGGCGTTCTTTTCCCTCGCTCCAATTCTCCCACACATGGCGTCCCTGTTCCAGAATCCGGCAGGTCAGTTTTCCGCCCATTCCGGCGATCACAACTGTGTCTGCCTCGCCTGCCTTCAATTTTGCCAGTCCATCTGACAGGCGCAGTTCAATTTTTCCGGAAAGTCCCACCTCTTCCACGTGTTCTTCCGCCCGCTCCAGCGGTCCTTTCCGCACATCCATCGCCAATGCCGACGGGCACACACCCTTCTGCACCAGCCAGATCGGCACATAACCGTGATCGGTGCCGATATCTGCTACCCGGCTGCCCGGCTGTACAAAAGAAGCGATCCGTTCCAGACGCTTCGAGAGTTTTACTTCTGTCCGCATGATTTATTCTCCTGTGTTCTACTTTTTATTTCTTCTTTCCAGATCATTCATCCAGATAATCCTTCAATTTTTTGCTCCGGCTCGGATGGCGCAGCTTCCGCAGCGCTTTCGCCTCGATCTGGCGGATCCGCTCGCGGGTGACATTGAACTGCCGTCCTACCTCTTCGAGCGTGCGCGGTCTGCCGTCGTCCAGGCCAAAGCGCAGACGCAGCACCTTCTGCTCCCGCTCGGTCAGCGTATCGAGCACTTCCATGAGCTGTTCATGCAGCAATGTATAGGTTGCCGCATCGACCGGAACCTGCACATGATCGTCCTGAATGAAATCGCCCAGATGACTGTCTTCCTCCTCGCCGATCGGTGTCTCCAAGGAAACCGGATCCTGTGAAATCTTCATGATCTCCCGCACACGCTCAACCGGCATCTCCATCTTTTCCGCGATCTCCTCCGGGGTAGGTTCCCGTCCAAGTTCCTGTAAAAGCTGTCTGGAAGTCCGGATCAGACGGTTGATCGTCTCCACCATGTGAACCGGAATCCGGATCGTCCGCGCCTGATCCGCGATCGCGCGCGTGATCGCCTGACGGATCCACCAGGTTGCATAGGTGCTGAACTTAAATCCTTTTGAATAATCATATTTTTCAACCGCCTTGATAAGACCCAGATTTCCTTCCTGAATCAGGTCAAGGAACTGCATACCTCTGCCGACATAGCGCTTCGCAATGCTGACAACCAGGCGCAGATTCGCCTCCGCCAGACGTTTTCTGGCATTTTCATCTCCCAGCTCCATCCGCTTCGCCAGTTCAATCTCCTCTTCCGGGGAAAGCAGCGGCACTTTTCCGATCTCTTTCAGATACATCCGGACTGGATCATCGAGGCTGACGCCATCCGGGATGCTGAGATCCAGGTTGTCCACGTCGATCGGCTCCTCCTCCTCGCCGTCTTCAAAAAGTTCTGGCTCCATGTCCTCATCGTCATCCATCCGGAGAACATCTACATGATGATTTTCCAGAAAATCATAGATCTGATCGAGCTGTTCCGGGCTCAGTATCTCACCATGGAAATAATTCAATATTTCTTTATTGTCCAGTACATTTTTCTTTGTTTTTGCCAATTCCAGAAGCTGTGTGAGTTTTTCTTCAAATGTAACTTTTTTCTCTTCCATAGTTCGTCCTTCCTTCCATCCTCAGAATCTGCCCGACCATTTCCAATTTTGTTACTGAACACGCATACGTGTCCAGTAACGGAATTTGCCGTGGCTTCGCATTTCAATACGGCAAATTCCTGCTGCCACCACGTTTTCTTACGGCACTTTCGGTTCCAAAAGTGCCTACCCGTGTACAGTAACCCAATTTTTCCCAATCCGCAATCACTCCAACGTAATGACGAGCGAAGACAATCCCGCCTGTTCCCGTATGAGCCGCTGCAGCTCATTCAAATCCGACGCCCGCCGGATCTGATCGTCGAGGCTGTTCTTCTTGATCCGGCGCACCGTCTCCGCAAATGCCTTTTTCTGCTCCTCATTGTTTAAGGATTCTTCCAGACTTGCATTGAAAAGCGCCGCGACTTCTTTATAATTGCCCTCGTCGTCGATAAAGCGGTTCAAAATCGCCGCCGGATTGACATTTCCAGCTTCCAGACCCTCAAATACAGCTTTTGCCGCTTCTTTATAAAGTGGTTTTACAAAATCCTCCGGTCCGATGATGTCCTTGATCCGGGCATACAGCGATGGTTCTTCAATCAGCCATGTAAGAAGCAGGCGTTCTGAACGGCGGATGCCCTCGTCCTTCTCCTTCTTCCTGCCCACCGGTCTCACCGCCGGTCCCGCATTTCCCGGAAACTCTGCATTTCCAGCACCGCGGTTTTCCGCCACTGTCCCGGCACTGCCGACGCTTCCGCCTACCTCCCTGTTTTGTACCGCACCAGTCGTATTTCCGGTTCTATATGAATCACCATAGCGACCCGCATATCCGCCTGCTGCCGTCTCCCCGACGCCATACCGGCTTCCGAGCTGGTTGACCAGCCGCCGCAGATCTTCATAATTGATAAAGTATTCCCGCGAAACCGCCTGTATATAATTATCCCGCTCCAGCGCCTCGCCAAATTCAAGCAGCTTGCGCGCCGTCTGATTGTAAAATGCCGTCTTCTGCTCCGGATCTTCCATATCAAAACCGGCTTTCAGCACATCGATCTCATAGAGAAAGCTGTTTCTAGCCGTCTCGATCCGCTTTTCAAACTCCTCTGCTCCCAGGTTTTTCATAAATTCATCTGGATCCTTATACGGACGCATATTCAATACCTTGGTTGAAATTCCTGCCCGCTTGAGGATCGGAATCGCCCGCAGCGCCGCTTTGACGCCCGCGCCATCGCTGTCGTAGGTCAGAATGACCTGATCCGTATATCGCTTCAGAAGCGCCGCATGCTGCTCGGTCAGCGCCGTTCCCAGCGATGCGACCGCGTTCGTATAACCCGCCTGATGCATGGAAATCACATCCATGTAGCCCTCGCAGAGCATCATATATTTCTTTCTCGAAGTACGCGCGTAATTAAGTCCGTATAGATTCCGGCTTTTGTCAAACAGCATCGTCTCCGGTGAGTTTAAGTATTTCGGTTCCCCGTCCCCGAGGACACGTCCGCCAAACCCGATCACCCGGCTGTTGACATCCATGATCGGAAACATAACACGGTTCCAGAACTTGTCCCTGGCGCCGCGCTCCTCGATCGTCACCAGCCCCGTATCCTTTAAAAGCTCGTCCTCATAGCCCTTGCTTTTCAGATACCGGTACAGATCGTCGCTGATTTTATTGGAAAATCCCAGTCCGAACCGCCGGATCGTCTCATCCGTCAGCTTCCGCTTTACCAGATAATCATATCCTATCTTTCCCTGCGGCTGCTTGAGCTGGTAATAAAAATAATTGGCTGCCAGCTTATTGATCTCCAGAAGCGCCGCCTTGCGGTCCGCCTTCGCCTTTGCCTCTTTAGAATATTCCATCTTCGGCAGTTTCACGCCCGAACGGTCCGCCAGCATCTCAACCGCCTCGCGGAATGAATAATTTTCATATTCCATCACAAACGTAATCACATTGCCGCTGACACCGCAGCCAAAGCAGTGGTACATCTGCTTGGACGGCGACACCGAAAAGGATGGCGATTTCTCATGATGAAACGGGCAGAGTCCAAACAGGTTGCTTCCCTTCTTCTGCAGCTTCACGTATCCGGAAATCACATCCACAATGTCGCTACGCATTCTGACTTCCTCGATTACCTCTTCCGGATAATACATTTCTTCCTCCTTATACGCTCCAGGCTTTCGGAATAAACAATTCCTTAAACCGGTCAATCGCGTAAATATCTGTCATACCCGCGATATAATCGCATACCGCGCGCTCTTTCGTCTCATTTCTCATCTCCATAATCCGGTGGGATTCTTCCGGAAGTTCCTCCGGATGCGCCATATAATATCCATACAGCATCTCGATCATCTGCTGTGCGCGCCCTTCCTCCGCTTTCGCAATCCCGTCATGGTAGACATGGTCAAACATCCAGCGGCGCAGCCCGTGCATCGCCTCCTCGCGTTCCGGTGACATCGCCACCTCCGGCTTGTCCTGGCTGTGCTCGATGATGTCGTGGATCATGATATTCAGCCGCTCATGCACACTGTTTCCCAGAATGTCCGTGTACTCCCGCGGCAAATCCTCTTCCTTCATGATCTTTCCCCGGATCGCATCATCTATATCATGGTTTATGTAGGCAATTTTATCTGAAAGCCGCACAACATTCCCTTCCAGCGTCGCCGGATGACCGCTCGTCCGGTGGTTTAGGATCCCGTTGCGAACCTCCCAGGTCAGGTTCAGCCCCTGCCCCTTCTGCTCCAGCACCTCCACAATACGGACACTCTGCTGATAATGCGCGAACCCCTCGCTGCAGAGCCGGTTGAGCACCGCCTCCCCCGAATGACCAAACGGCGTATGTCCCAGATCGTGCCCCAGCGCGATCGCCTCCGCCAGAGACTCATTCAGCCGCAGCGCTTTCGCGATCGTGCGCGCTATCTGCGATACTTCCAGCGTGTGCGTCAGGCGCGTCCGGTAATGGTCGCCCTCCGGCGCCAGAAAAACCTGCGTTTTCTGTTTCAGACGCCGGAACGATTTGCTGTGCAGAATACGGTCGCGATCGCGCTGATACTCTGGCCGGATGTCGCAGAGCGGTTCTTTCCGCTCCCGTCCCCGTGTATTCGCACTCAGCGACGCATACGGACTCAGGGTTTCCTGTTCCCATTTTTCGATCGTTTCTCTGATATTCATCCAGATCCCACCTTTATTCAGAATAATTTACGGAATAAATTCGAAAGTTCGCCCATTATCTTATAATAATATCATATTTTTGTAATTTGGGACAGAGGTTTTCCATGGATTTTTGATCTTTTTCTATTTTCTTTTTTTATTTTATGTGGAAAGAAGGGGAATTATGACTACTTATTTCCATCTATTGAACAAAGGGGCTTAGAATGAAAAAGAGAAGACATCTGTTCTTTTGAATACAGACATCCTCTCTTTGCTATCATACATACAAAACGTAACGGCTGTCCCTGATGGACCTCATCTACATTTTATTTTCACTTATTATTTTTACTTATCCGCTTTTTCAAGCAGTTTCTTGATACCCTGAATTGCTACTAATACACCCAGGATTAACAGCAGCACTGCAAATACAAGCTGCAGTGTATTTCCCAGATCCAGACCGCTCGTCATAAATGCGTTTGTGAGCTTTATGATGGTCATGCTCAGTGCAGTAAAGGTAACTGCCATCATGAACAGCATCGGCACCCAGAGCATCCAGCCCTGACGCTTGGTTTTCTTTAAGAATACTGCACAAGCTACAAGAGCAAGTACCGATAACAGCTGGTTTGCAGAACCGAATAACGGCCAGATCTCTGCATAGCCGACCTTGGTAAGCAGGTACGCGAGTACCAGTGTGATGATGGTTGCAAAATATTTATTGGTTACTACTTTTACAAACGGGCTCATATTTTCCTCGTCTGTGTCCGAATCCATGAAAAATTCCTGGAACGACAGACGTCCTACCCGGGCAACCGAATCCAGGGAAGTCAGTGCAAATGCAGATACCGCCAGGTTGATTAATGTAAATACAAGCGAATGCGGCAGACCAACTACGGAAAGAAAGTTTGCGATCGCGCCTGCAAAAATCTGCGGCTGGGTGGTAAGTCCCTGTGCTGCTGCCTCGCCATCTGCAAAGGAAGCAACTGCAATCAGTGCGATGATAGCAAGCATACTCTCCATCAGCATTGCGCCAAACGAAACTGGAAGCATGTTCTTTTCATTTTTGATCTGTTTAGATGCAGTACCGGAAGATACCAGAGAATGGAAACCGGAAACTGCGCCACAGGCAATCGTTACAAATAAAATCGGGAACATATACTGTCCATTTACATTAAAGCTTGTAAACGATTTCAAATTACATGCCGGATTGGCCACAAATACACCGATAACTGCACCGACGATCATAAAGATCAGCAGATAGCTGTTCAGATAATCACGCGGCTGAAGCAGTGCCCATACCGGAGCGACACTGGCAATCAGAATGTACACAAAGATAATAATATGCCAGGTTCCAAGATCGACATAGACCGGGAAATTCAGTCCCAGCGCGATCGCTGCCACCAGTAATAAGATAGCGACGGCTGTGTTGATCCATTTGTTGAATTTGGTATATTTGAGGAAATATCCAAGTGCAACTGCCTCGATGATAAATAACATAGAAGTAGTTGCAACAGCTCCATTTGCCGCTATCTTTGTGACAGCACCAGCCTCATCGACCGTAAATCCCTTAAATGTTCCCGCTACAACGTCTGCAAACGCTGCAACAACCAGAATACAGAACAGCCAGCAGAATAAAAGAAATAATTTCTTTCCTAATTTTCCAATGTACTCTTCGATGATGTATCCGATTGTACGTCCCTTATTTTTGACAGACGCATACATGGATGCAAAATCCTGAACGGCGCCGAAAAATACGCCGCCAATTAAAATCCAAAGCAGGACCGGAAGCCAGCCAAAAATTGCCGCCTGGATCGGACCATTGATCGGACCCGCACCGGCGATCGACGCGAACTGATGACCAAACACAACGTTTGTATCAGCCGGTACATAATCGACACCATCCTCCATCTCATATGCCGGAGTTTTGGCATTCGGATCGATGCCCCACTTATTCTGGAGATAACGCCCGTACAGGAGGTATGCTCCTCCCAGAACAACGATGGCGATTATCATCATCATTACTCCACTCATAGTTAAACCTCTTTCCTTTGTTTATTTATAAAAAAACGCCTCTGCTATCCAGTCGGATAACAAAGGCGGATTTTCTATCCAAACAGTTTTCCTGCTCCATCCAGTAACTCTCTGTATTCCCGTTCTTTTATTGCCATACTCATTGCATTTTATACCATATAAATTATACTCTTTTGAGCAGAAAATTCAATTAACACTTTAAATATAATTTACAATTTCATTTATTGTTTTTTGTGCACCTTGCACTTTCTATTGTTTTTACAACGGAAAACTTCGCTCCAGACACAATGCCCCATACCCCACCCGCTCATTCGGATATACCGTCTCCCCCGGCAGACTCCGCGCCCCGCGGATGAGATATGCTTTCAGCTTCTCCCCATACAAATAGGGATCGTTCCCATTTACAATCCCCCATTGCATCATCAGAGCCGCCGATCCGGTCACAAATGGAGCGGCAAAGGAAGTTCCTGTTACCGCCTCATATCCGCCGCCTGCGCGGGCGGTGATGATATTTACACCAGGTGCCGCCAGCTCTGGTTTGATCGGATGCCCCAATCTTGCAAATCCACGACCGGAAAAATCTGCATACGCCTGCGTGGCGTCATCGTACGCCCCCACCGAGATCGCCCGGCTGGCGGTCGATGGGATTGTCAGCGTCGTGTCCGGCGATGCCGCCAAAAAACGTGTTTCCCTGTTCAGTGCCATGCCCGCTGGCAGCCACAGATCATACTGACCATCCCGTATTTCTTCTGGAATCAGACGGATTTTCCAGAGCCCGTCCTGAATGTAGCTTCCTTTTGGAATCAAATCCAGATAAATCTCCTGCGCCTGACTGTATGGACTCGGCATCCCATAATATAGAAGAATCTCTTCCGTCTCATAGGAAAACCGCTGTGCTCCCAATGATTCCCGGATCACCCCGGTGCTGCTGCCGCCCGGGCTGAAAATTTCTACTGAAAACCGGTCCTGATACAATTTCCATAGCTGCACACCGAAGCCCGTCTGATATTCCCCCACAGCAAGCTCTATCTCCACCGGACGTCCCATCTGCAGAAATCCCGCCCGGTGTCCCATGCTGTATCCTTCATTTCCGGTTCCCACGATGATGGAAGTCCGCCCCCGCTCTGCCATCGAATTTAGATACGTCTCCAGCAGGCTGGTTCCGTCATGCGAACCGTATGTATTTCCAAAGCTCAGATTCACCGCCACCGGCATCCGCCATTCCTGTGCGATTCCCACCACATAGTCCAACGCCCGCATCAGCTCTGTTGTCCTGGGAAATGAATCCGCAAGCGGCGTTCCAAGCTTCACGATCAGAAGTTCACTCTCCCAGGCTACTCCCCGGTAGTGTCCGCCGCCCTCCCAGCCATTTCCGGCTGCAATCGCCGCAACTGCCGTCCCGTGCCCGCTCACATCCCGCGACTGGACGATCTCGTAAGCGCGTTCCCGGCTGCCCGCCTCCAATGCCCGGTTGAGCTCCTCCCGCGTATAAATCCGGTTCTGCTCCTGATCCCAAAGTGCGGCGATGCGCGTCGTTCCATCTGCGTTTCGAAAGTCCGGATGGAAATAATCGATTCCGGAATCGATGATGGCAGTCAATGTGCCGCGACCACTTAAATCAGCATCTCTGCCATACACGTTTTGAGAGACTTGATTTCCGCTCTGCACCGGCGCAATACAGGCATCACGAATCGCCCGGTTCACCTCAAAATAAAGACGCTTCGGCTTTTCTATATACTCAACCTGTGATAATCCTGCCAGATCATTCACCTGCGATTCAGGGAGCCGCACAATCGCGTAGCCGCCGGAAAGTGGATAAATCTCCGCCTGCGGCAGCTGTTCCTGCAACTTTTCCACAGTTCCATTATATTGAATGATTAGTTCCCAGCGTTTCGTATTCTGGTCGTATCCCATCTGAAGTGCCGGGGACTTTTCCCGTTCCGCTTCTGTCGCATCCAAAGATAAGTTTAAAAGGTTTTCTTTTTTCTGGCTCTTGCCATTCACTAATTCACTCATTTTACAGTTTATGCTTATATGGCAAATCCCAGCATCATATTCTATCTATTTTTTTAACAAAACAAAACCCGGTACATCTCTGTACCGGGCTATCGATCATGCAGAAGAAGGGACTTGAACCCTCATGATGTTGCCATCACACGGACCTGAACCGTGCGCGTCTGCCAATTCCGCCACTTCTGCTTACTGCGGGAGATGGGACTTGAACCCACACGAGCATACACCCACAAGATCCTTAGTCTTGCCTGTCTGCCAATTCCAGCACTCCCGCTTACTGTTTTTCAATTTTCTCTGTCCGATGATTTTCTCACCGACAAAGAGTAGTATAGCACAATTTCATTTAAATTGCAAGCCTGTTTTCCGCAAATTTATATCTGAATTTATTGAATCAGAGTATAGCAAAAACCCGGCACATCTCTGTACCGGGCTATCAGTCATGCAGAAGAAGGGACTTGAACCCTCATGATGTTGCCATCACACGGACCTGAACCGTGCGCGTCTGCCAATTCCGCCACTTCTGCTTACTGCGGGAGATGGGACTTGAACCCACACGAGCATACACCCACAAGATCCTTAGTCTTGCCTGTCTGCCAATTCCAGCACTCCCGCTTACTGCTTTTTATTTTTGCCTGTCGAGTGAGTCACTCACTGACGAAGCTTAGTATAGCACAGGCGCTCCGCGAATGCAAGCATTTTTTTGTTTTTTTTATTTTTTTTTATTTGTTCTAATTATTCCTATATTTTTATAGTTTCTTTCTACTGCAAAATCATGTATTTCAGCCCTATCCTACCACTCCGCAGCTCCCTTAAAAAATCCTTTCTTACTTCTTAAACAGGAAAATAGACAACCATTACACATTTCTGGTTACTGTTCACGCATACGTGCCCAGTAACGGAATTTGCCGTGGCTTCGCATTTAAATACGGCAAATTCCTGCTGCCACCACGTTTTCTTACGGCACTTTCGGTTCCAAAAGTGCCTACCTGTGAACAGTAACCATTTCTGCATTCCTATAGCCACAAAATGTCTCCTTTGAGATTGAAAAAGCGCCGTCTTTCTGCTATAATACATAGTTGCATTGATTTCTTTCATTAAAATTAAGAAACATTACAAAAAGGGCGTAAAAAGGCGCAATAAGAAACCGAAAGAAAGGCGGAAATCCTGATAAGCAAAGGGTTTTCGGATAGGTAAATCATAAAATGAAATTAGGTATCGTAGGTCTGCCAAACGTAGGCAAAAGTACACTGTTTAATTCTCTGACCAAGGCCGGCGCTGAGTCTGCCAATTACCCGTTCTGTACCATCGATCCGAACGTCGGTGTCGTACCGGTTCCAGATCCGCGTCTGGGTCAGTTAGCAGCTCTTTATAATTCTGCCAAAATCACTCCGGCTGTGATCGAGTTCGTTGATATCGCTGGTCTGGTAAAGGGCGCTTCCAAGGGCGAAGGTCTTGGAAACCAGTTCCTTGCCAATATCCGTGAGGTAGACGCGATCGTACACGTTGTCCGTTGCTTTGAGGATCCAAATGTTATCCATGTAGACGGCAGCGTCAATCCGCTCCGCGATATCGAAACCATCAACCTGGAGCTCATCTTCTCCGATATGGAAGTTCTGGAACGCCGTATTGCCAAGACAACCAAGAGCGCCATGGGAAATAAATCCCTTGCAAAAGAGCTGGAAACTCTGAAAAAACTGTATGCGCACCTTGAAAACGGCAATCTGGCTAAAGGCTTTGAGCCGGAGGACGAGGATGAACTCACGTTCATCAATACGCTGGACCTCTTAACCTGGAAACCGGTTATCTTCGCTGCCAACGTATCTGAGGATGATCTGGCAGATGACGGTGCTTCCAATGAATATGTAAAACAGGTTCGCGAATTTGCAGCTGAGAACGACAGCGAGGTATTTGTTATCTGTGCACAGATTGAACAGGAAATCGCAGAACTGGACGAGGACGAGAAAAAGATGTTCCTCGAAGATCTCGGTCTGACCGAATCCGGTCTTGAAAAACTGATCGCAGCCAGCTACCGTCTGCTTGGTCTCATCAGTTATCTGACTGCCGGAGAAACCGAGACACGCGCATGGACCATCAAGGTCGGCACCAAAGCTCCGCAGGCAGCTGGAAAGATCCACTCTGATTTTGAGCGCGGTTTCATCAAAGCCGAGGTAGTCAACTATCAGGATCTCTTAGACTGTGGTTCCTACAATGCAGCCAGAGAAAAAGGGTTGGTACGCATGGAGGGCAAGGACTACGTGGTAAAGGATGGCGATGTTGTGCTGTTCCGTTTTAATGTTTAATACCCCTTCCATATAATTTAAAAACATTTTCCCCGAAATTCGCTCATACACTGTATTAAACGAATTCCGGGGATTTTTTATGAGCTCAAAAACAAAAATTGTCGTACTCCGCATGAAAGAGATTATTTATACTGCTATCTTTATCGGACTGGGGCTTCTTCTCATCGCCCTTCTTCTCATCATGTTCCGACCGGGCAGGAAGACGCAGAGCGCCTCCGCTCCCGCTGCGGCCGGCATTTCCTATCTGCCTGGTATGTACAGTTCCACCCTGACACTCGGCAGCCAGGCAGTCAACGTCGAAGTCACGGTTGATTCTACCCAGATCACCTCTGTTACCTGCCGTCCTTTAAGCGATTCCATCGAAACTATGTACCCACTGCTCTCCTCTTCCGCTTCGCATCTCTCGGAGCAGATCGTGAGCACGCAATCGCTTGAAAATCTCTCCTTTGAAAGTGGCAGCCAGTATACCTCGCAGGCATTATTAAATGTGATACATACTGCATTAGCAAAAGCAATCCTTTAAATATCGTATAGCATAACATCAAAAATTTCAGAGAACACCTTCATCAGATGCTTCAGAAAAGCACCTTATCTTTTAACCAAAAAAATCCGGCTGAACCATCTTTCCAAACGGTTCAACCGGACTTTTTATTTCCGTATTCTTTTACGTTATTTACTGAATAACCTTAACCGGGCACTTCGCTGCACAAGCTCCGCAGTTTACGCACTTCTCATAATCGATAACAGCTACGTTGTTATCCATATGGATTGCGTCAAACTTACACTGCTTGGTACACAGCGTACAGCCGATACAGCCAACCTGGCAGGCTGCCTTGACAGCCGGTCCACGATCGTGGGAGCTGCACTGTACCAGATGTTTTGCCTTGTACGGTACCAGGTCGATCAGGTGTTTCGGGCAGGCTGCCACGCAGGCACCACACGCTACACACTTCTCTTTGTCTACAACCGCTACGCCGTCTACCACGTGGATTGCATCGAATTTACATGCCTTCACACAGGTACCGAAACCGGTACAGCCGTAAGAACATGCCTTTGCACCGCCACCCGGTACAACGGATGCCTTCGCACAGTCCTCGATACCATGGTACTCGTACTGTACTTTTGTCTTGTCGCAGGTACCTTTACATTTAACGAAAGCTACCTTCTTCTCAGAGGAACCAGCCTCTACACCCATGATAGCAGCGATCTTCTCGCCAACCGGAGCACCGCCAACCGGGCAGGCATTGACCGGAGCTTTGCCCTCTGCGATGGCCTTTGCAAGACCATCACAGCCCGGGTAACCACAGCCACCGCAGTTGTTGCCTGGCAGCTCTTCACGAACAGCTGCCTCTTTTTCATCTACTTCAACTTTAAATTTCGCGCCGAACAGACCCAGACCGACACCGACGATGATGCCGACTGCCGCGATCACAACAGCAGCGATAATGATTGAATTCATATCCATTTTCGTCTCCTCCTTCTACAGTAATCCGGAAAATCCGAGAAATGCAATCGCCATCAGACCAGCCGTTACAAGTACGATAGGAGATCCCTGGAAGTTATACGGGATATCATTTCCCTCGATGTGCTCACGGATACCTGCCAGAAGCACGATGGAGATGGTATAACCAACGGCTGTACCAACACCATTTACCACGCTCTGTAAAAATCCATATCCGTTCTGGACGTTTGTCAGGGCAACACCAAGAACGGCACAGTTTGTTGTAATCAGCGGAAGGAATACACCCAGCGCGTTATACAGGGAAACCATGCACTTCTTTAAGAACATCTCAACGATCTGAACCAGTGCTGCGATAACGAGAATGAAAACGATGGTTTTCAGGTAATCGATACCAAGCGGTGCCAGAACGAACTGATAAATCAAGTTTGCAACGATGGATGCGATGGTAATAACGAAGATAACCGCACCACCCATACCAGCTGCTGTTTCAACTTTTTTGGATACGCCGACGAAGGAGCAGATACCGAGGAACTGGCTCAGTACGACGTTGCTGACCAGCGCCGAGCTTATCGCAATAATAAGTAATTCTTTCATCACTTCTCCTCCTGTTCCTTCTTAACTTCTGCATCATGACCAGCACAGCTTAAGCAGTCGCCGCTGCAGCAGCCACCCTTCTTCTTCTCTTTTACGGAACCGTTTGTTGCACACGGCATCTTCAGACGATTCTGAAGAGCAGTCAGGCAAGCCAGTACGAAGAATGCACCCGGCGCCAGGATGAAGATTGAGATCGGCTGATAGGAAGCCGGCATAATCTGGATACCAAAGATAGTACCTGCACCCAGAAGCTCACGGAAAGAACCGATGAGTGCCAGAGCAACTGTAAATCCAAGTCCCATACCGATACCGTCAAATGCAGACAGGATCGGGCCGTTCTTCATAGCATATGCCTCGGCACGGCCAAGGATGATACAGTTAACTACGATCAGTGGAATGTAAAGTCCCAGGGAAGCATATAAGCTTGGAACGAAACCTTCCATCAACATATCTACGATGGTTACGAAGGATGCTACGACTACGATCTCTGCCGGCAGACGCACGCCGTCCGGAATGATCTTACGAAGCAATGCAATCAGAAAGTTCGCCGCAATCAGTACGGCGGTTGTCGAAAGTCCCATGCCGACACCGTTGATGGCGGAAGTGGTTACCGCCAGGGTCGGACACAGACCCAGCATCTGAACGAAAATCGGGTTTTCTTTCCAGATACCGTTATATAAGCGCTCTACATATTTATTCATAATCTTTCCACCTCCTACTGTGCCAGGCAGTTAGCCACGAAATAGATAGCTGCATCTGTCGCGTTGGTGACTGCCTTGGAAGTGATCGTTGCACCACTGATGGCTTCAATCTGATTATCTGCAGACGCGCCTGTCTTTGTAACTTCCAGGTTCTCAGCTTTCTTGCCGATAAACTGATCCTTGAAATCCGGTTCTTTGGCTCTCATACCAAGACCTGGCGTATCGCTGATGCTTAAGAAACCGATACCGGTCAGCTCGCCCTCGTTGGTGATACCAACTGCGATCTGCACGTTGCCGCCGTAGCTCTCTGCGGAGGTAGAGGTAATCAGGTAACCGATCTGGTTGCCGCTTGCATCCAGCGCTTCTTTTGCATCATTGATGGTAACTTTTCCAAATCCCCACTCAGAGATGCTGTCCGCTGCAGCAGTTACTGCGTCAGCCAGCTCCTGCGGTTCATCAAAGCTCGCCGCATCCGGGTAAACTTCCTGATAAGTTTTAGTAGCTGCTGCCTCCTGTGCCTGTGCAATCGGATCCAGCGTAATATCATGTACTGTTCCCAGACAGATACCAGCTACCAGAGTAATAACGAAAAGGATGATTGTATTTTTGATAATCTGGTTCATTATTTCTTCTGACCTCCTTTTCCAAATGCTGTCGGAAGCGTATAGCGCTCAATCAGCGGTACCAGCAGGTTGCTGAAGATGATCGCATAGGAAACGCCCTCCGGAGAAGCACCCCAGAGACGGAAGATTCCGGTTACGATTCCGAGGATCAGTCCGTATACGATCTGTCCCTTCGGAGTCAGAGGACTCGTTACATAATCGGTTGCCATAAAGAATGCACCGAAGATAAGACCACCTGCACAGATCTCACTGAGAGAATAGGTCAGGTTGAATCCGCCAAACAGGAATGTAAATACAAATACGGTTCCAATGTAAATCAGCGGGATAACCGGGCTGATAACTTTGCGGACTACCATGTAAATCGCACCAATCAGCAGGGCAATTACAGATACCTCACCGATAGTTCCCGGGATACGTCCGATTACCAGGGATGCCAGATCCACTGTCTCACCGGCTCTTAACTGTGCCAGCGGAGTTGCACCTGTCAGACTGTCAAATCCAAGCTTTGCGGATGAGAAGTTATTCATAAACAGAGCGAAGGAAGTCAGAAGGAAACATCTGGCTGCCAGTGCCGGGTTCATGAAGTTCTGTCCCAGACCACCGTAAAGCTGTTTTACAACGATGATTGCAAAGAATGCACCAAGAACCGGGATCCAAACCGGGATTTCCGGCGGCATATTCAGTGCAAGAATCATGCCGGTAACAACTGCACTGCCGTCCGAAATCGTAATCGGCTTGTGCATTAATTTCTCATAAAGATACTCGGCTGCCACACTGGCGATCACGGTAGCGATCAGAACCAGAAGTGCATTCATGCCGAACTGCCATACACCATAAACACTGGCAGGAATCATGGCGATCACAACGTCAAACATCAGGCGCTGTGTCGTAACTCCGTCACGAACATGAGGTGATGACGATACTTTTAATAATTTTTCCATTTCTTCCCACCTCCTACTTTCTGCGGCTGGCTGCTACTGCCTTACGCATCTCTTTGAATGCCTGGGTCAGCGGCCGTCTTGCCGGACAAGCATATGCACAGCATCCGCACTCAACGCATTCCATGCCGTTTAAGCTCTGGAATTTCTCAAGATCGTGAGCCGTAGATGCTTTCATCATCAGCGGAGGTACAAGGTGCTCCGGACAAACGCCTACACAGCGTCCGCAGCGGATACATGCTGACGGCTCCATCGCTGCTACCTGGTCCTTGGTAAAGGTGGTCAGAGCAGATGAAGTCTTCGCTACCGGGAAGTCAAGGCTGAAAAGAGCCTGTCCCATCATAGGACCACCAGAAATCATCTTCTCCGGTTCCTGTTTAAAGCCGCCTGCTGCCTCTACCAGTCTCTGATAGTTGGTACCAAGACGTACCTCAAAGTTCTGCGGCTCTGCAATGGCGTCACCGGTTACCGTAATGATCTTGCGGATCAGCGGAGTTGTCTTGCATACTGCATTATAAATAGAAGCAACGGTATCAATATTGTCTACGATACAACCTGCATCTGCCGGCAGCATGGAAGAATTGATCTCACGTCCTGTCACTGCATAGATAAGTGTACGCTCACCACCCTGCGGGTACTTGGTAAGCAGCGGACATACTTCGATTCTCGGCTCGTCCTTTACCATCTCCGTCAGCTTCTTGATAGCCTCCGGCTTGTTGTTCTCGATACCGATAACACCCTTCGCATTGTCAAACAGCTGAAGCATAACCTTCAGGCCGCCGATAATCTGCTCCGGGCGCTCCATCATGGTACGATAGTCACTGGTTAAGTACGGCTCACACTCTGCACCGTTGACGATAACGTAATCAATTGCGTTCTCATCTTTCGGAGTAAGCTTTACATGTGTCGGGAAACCAGCGCCGCCCAGGCCGACGATACCGGCATCCTTAACGATCTTACGGATCTCTTCTTTCGACAGCTTTGTTGCATCTCTGTCTGTTCCGAAGCCCTCAATCGCCTCTTCTTCACCGTCATTCTCCACCAGGATTGACTGAACCATTGCACCATTAGCAACCAGCTTGGACTCGATTCCCTTTACCGTACCGGAAACAGAACTGAGTACGTTTGCGGAAATAAATCCGCCTGCCTCTGCAATGATCTGGCCTTTCAGCACGTGATCGCCCTTCGCTACCAGTGGTTTCGCAGGTGCGCCAATATGCTGGGACAGCGGATAAACCATGATCTCGCCCTGTAACGGTTCGAGAACCTTGATCGGCTTATCCTCAGACAGTTCTTTACCCTCATATGGATGAATGCCGCCTATAAATGTAGCCAAACCCATCAATTAAACCCTCTTTCTCTTACTAAATTTTCCTTCATCCTCCACCCATTCACCTCCCGTCAGATGCCTTTTCTGCCGAAATTGTGAAAATATTATCGGGCGTAGGAGCTAGAATCTACCGCGTATAGTATAACACAGGTAAAAAAAATTCACAATTGAAAAATGAATCTTCTGCCCCCTTCACTCTGTATAAAAATTAATACAAATGGTTATAATATACCTTTTGTTTATACAGAATTAACAAAACTGTGTAAAAATCCCGTAAAACTTTCTCTTAAATACTATGTCAATAGCCTTGGCGAACAAAGGAAAGTCCGACGGAGTTTGCCTCTGCCGGACTTTCCTTTGTTCTCGTTACCTAAAGAGCTACACAGTCTACTGGAAAAACTTACTCCAGTACCCCTGCACAAAAATAAACAGCACAATCAGCGGAATGACATACGTCACATACACCCGCACCTGGTGCGGGAACTTCACGCCTTTTCCCTCATTTGCCTCCTTGAGGAAATTCTCAAATCCCCATCCATACCGGCTGGTACAGAACATCAGGTAAACGAGGCTTCCGAGTGGAAGCAGGTTGTTGCTGACGATGAAATCCTCGAGATCCAACACGTTGCTGCCCTCTCCGAACGGCATGAAACCACTCCAGAGATTGAAACCCAGCACGCACGGAAGCGACAGGACCGCAATCACCACCAGATTGACGCAGACTGCCTTTTTGATCGAACAGCCAGTCAGATCCGTTGCAAAGGATACGATATTCTGGAATACCGCTGTGACCGTTGATGCCGCTGCAAAGGTCATAAAGACAAAGAACAGCGTGCCCCAGAAACGTCCGCCTGCCATGTGGTTAAATACATTCGGCAGCGTGATGAAGATCAGGCTTGGTCCCTGTCCTGCCTCGATGCCGTAAGCCGCACATGCCGGGAAAATGATAAGTCCTGCCATAAACGCTACCAGCGTGTCAAGGACCAGTACATTGATTGCCTCGCCGGTCAGACTGCGCTCTTTATCGATATAACTTCCAAAAATCGCCATCGCACCGATACCGATACTCAACGTGAAGAACGACTGTCCCAGCGCTGCAAATACGACCTTGCCGACACCAACCTCCTGAATCTTGCCAAAATCCGGCTTTAAGTAAAATTCAAGTCCCGGACGTCCGCCTTCCATCCGCACCGAATTGATTGCCAGCACAACCATCAGGAATAACAGGCAGACCATCATCATCTTTGTGATCTTCTCAACACCGTTCTGGAGTCCCATCGCACAGATGGAAAAACAGAATACGACACAGAGCAGCATAAATACCGTCATCAGTCCCGGATTTGCCAGTACAGAGCCAAATTCCCCTGCTACACCGTCCGCATCCAGACCCACGAAATCGCCTTTCGCCATCTTGAACACATACAGCAGAAGCCATCCGGCTACCGTCGTATAAAACATCATCAGGACATAGTTGCCCGCCATCGCGAACCATTTTTCAAAATGCCACTTAGTACCCTTTGGCTCCAGCACATCAAATGAAAGCGCCGCACTCTTCTGGCTCGCTCTGCCGACCGAGTATTCCATAACGATGATCGGAAGACCTAAAAGCACCAGAAATGCCGCATAAATCAGTACAAACGCCGCGCCGCCATACTGACCGACGATGTACGGGAATCTCCACACATTTCCCAGACCGATCGCACAGCCCGCGGAAATCAGGATAAATCCCAGCCGAGAGGAAAAACGTTCTCTTCCCATTTCTACTTACCTTCTCCTTTTTTATTTCTACAGGCCCACACTGACAAGAGTCAGACGGGCGCAAAAAAGAGGCGCCTCCGCAAATCCCGGTACCAACCCGAATTTCGGAAACGCCACCAAATGGTATTTTACTATATTCTGTTTTAAAAGACAAGCTTTCAGGTGCTTTTTATCCCTCAAACGTCTCTACTTCCTCCCGGTTCGGCACCGACGGAGCTGCTCCTGGGCGGGAAACGGCGATCGCTGCCGCTTTTGCCGCATGTTCCAGCGCCGTCTTCGGGTCTTCACCGAGCTGTAAGCCGCCGATAAAATAACCGGTAAATGTATCGCCTGCCGCCGTCGTGTCCACAACCGGCACTTTATAGATTCCCTGACGAAGGACTGTGTCGCCATCGCGGTACACGGAACCATCGCCGCCGAGTGTCAGGACAATCTTCGCCTCCGGGAACCGTTTTACCAGTCCGTTCATCAGCGCCTGCGGATCTTTGGTTGCCTCAATGCCGCAGATATCCGACGCCTCCACCTCATTTAATAAGAAGTAATCCACATATTCCAGCGGATAGGACAGGATCTTCGCATTCATCGGGGACGGATTCAGAACGATCTTCATGCCTTTTTCATGGGCTTTCTCCATGATATAGCCGATCTCGCTGATCTCATTCTGTAAAATCAGGAAATCGTCCGCCTCAAACTGGGTCAGGACGCGATCCACCATTTCCTTCGTGATCCGCTGGTTGGCACCGCCATACAGCAGAATGCAGTTCTGCCCTGCCGGATCTTTCTGGATGATCGCGTGTCCTGTCTGCCCGTCGAGATGCTCGATCAACTCCGTGTGGACGCCCGCCTTCTTCATCTGCTCGATAAGGAAATCTCCATCCCCGGCTCCGACAGCTCCGGCGTGCCATACGTCTGCGCCCGCCTTGCTCAGCGCGATCGACTGATTCAGCCCTTTGCCGCCGCTGAATACCTGCAGCGACTCGGAGGACATCGTCTCTCCCGCTCTTACAAAATGATCCACCTGATACGTATAATCAATATTCAGTGAACCAAAATTCAATACCTTCACTCTGCTCCCCTCTCTCTCCGGTTACCGGGACGGCTGTATTCTCGCCGTGCTCTCCCGCACCACCAGTTCCGGCGCAAAGATTACCTTGCTCTCCGGTCTTTTATGTTCCCGTATCTGTTTCAGAAGCAGCCGTACCGCCTCTCTTCCCATCTCCCGTACCTGCTGGCGTACCGTTGTCAGCGGCACCTCCAGCATCCGTGCATAGAAAACGTCATCGTATCCGACAACCGAAACATCTTCCGGTACTTTCTTTCTATATTCCTTGAGTTTTCTGCATACGCCATACGCCGAAGCGTCGTTGCAGGCGAAAATCGCCGTAAAATCCTGTGAAATGAGCTTTTCGACCGCCGCCGCGCCACCCTCCTGCGTATACTCGCCGGCACAGACGAGACGTTCATCCACTGGAATTCCCGCCTCCTCCATCGCCCGGCAGTAGCCATGGTAACGGGCCTCCGAATCCATCTGGGTCGCATGCGGTCCCACAACGCAGGCAATCCGCCGGTGTCCAAGGCTTAACAGATGGCGCGCCGCCAGATAACCGCCGATCTCATGGTCGGTACCGACCGCCGGACAGTTCCGAAGCTCCGGGATCCGGTCAACTACCACATAGGGTATGTGGATCGATTCCAGATAATCGATCTCCTCCGCCGCCATCTCCCGCGTATTATCTTTAGCCATGATAAACACAATACCGTCCGCACCTTTATCCGCCAGAAGATCGATATACTCGCGATCCCGGTCATAATTATCATTCGTGTTGCAGAGAATCACACTCCAGCCATTTTCGCGGCACGCCTCATCGATCGCACGCGCCATATTGGCAAAATATACATTGGAAATATCCGGGACGATAAATCCTATGGTCTTGCTCTGCCGCTTTACCAGACTGACCGCGAGCTGGTTCGGACGATAATTCAGTTCCCGCGCCTTCGCTAGGATCTGATTCTTTGTCTCATCCGAGATCTTATATCCTTTTCCATTGAGAACCAGTGAGATTGTCGTCACGGAAAAACCAGTCGCAGCGGCAATATCCTTGATGGTTGCCCTCACTCATCCACCTCCGATGCGATCAGATCCATGAGAACCTGAATGGATTTCTGATATTTTTCTATCTCGACCCGCTCATTTGGCTTATGCGCCATGCCTGCCTCGCCTGGACCAAATAAGAGAACGGCTGCATCCAGCTTGTGTTCCACCAGGATCGAAGCATCTGTAAAGAAATTAATCCCTGTCGTCTCCACCGGAAGCCCTTTTTTCTCCAGTCCCTTCGAGAGCTGTTTCACAAGCGGATGGGATTCTCCAATCTCGATCGCCCGCCGGTCATTGACAATCCGGCAGCTGACGCGGAATTTTTCTTCTGATGTAACGGAACGCGCCGCCGCAAACGCCTCCGCCTGACCGACTACCATCTGACTTGTCAGTCCCGGTGTCATACGGATATCCATGAGAATCCGGCAGGTGTCCGGCGTCATATTTGGCGCCACGCCTCCGGAAATCTGCGTTACCTGCGCGGTCGATGCGCCGAGAACCGGGTGTGTGAAGCTTTTCACATATGTTTCAATCTCACCTGCCAGCGCCATCGCCTGTTCCACGGCATTGCAGCCCTCCTGCGGGTATGCCCCGTGGCTCGTCTTTCCGTGTGCTTCTATCTCCAGCCACAGGCAGCCTTTCTGCGCCACGCCCAGCCTGCATCCCGTCGGTTCTCCTATCAGAAGCGTTCCAATCGACGTCTCCGGGACTTCCTTTAAGATCTCCTTGGCGCCGATGCCGCCCTTTTCCTCATCACAGGTTCCGAGGAAGCGGATCGTGCGCGGCACCGGACGACCGGATTTTTTATATTCACAGAGCGCGTACACCATCGCGGCAAGCCCACTCTTCATATCGCTGGCACCGCGGCCATAGAGAAAACCGTCCCGTTCCACCGGAACCGCCGGGTCAGTCTTCCATTCTCCGGTATCTCCGTAAGGAACCGTGTCCAGATGACCATTCCAGAAGATCGGAGCGCCCGACTCCCCCTCAAGCTCCGCCAGCACATTGGCGTGTGTCGCGTCAATCCGCTGTATATGTGCAGAAATTCCCGATTTTTCGAAATACTTGCACAAATATTCTGCCACTGCTCCCTCGTCATCCCGTCCATTGACACTCCGAATGGTCAGAAGCTCTTTTAAAAGTTCCACCGCTCCGTCCATACGCGCTCTCCTTTTTCCTGCTATCTTATTTCTGAATCAGCCAGTCTGCGATATTCTGCCACAATTTATTGTAGTATTCCCACTCGCAGAATTCCGGCGGTGCCCAGTGCGGTGCACAGTCGGTTGTGACAACACCGCTGCGCCCTTTTCCATAAGAAGCAAACGCGATAAACGGATCGCCCTCTACAGTAACCGGAACCTCTGCCTCCGGTTTTGCGATTACCTTATTGTAACCGAGAACCTCCGGCCAGTCGGTCGGAATGCCCTTTAAAGCTTCATGCTCGCCCACGGTTACCGGTTTTACACCCTCGCAGTGTTCCATACGGTCATCGACCGTCAGAACCTCGACTGGAAGAACCTCCTGTACGGCTGTGTCATGCCATTTGCCCTTTGCATCCACGCCGGAGAAGGTCAGATAGCCGCCGACCATCAGAAGAGCGCCGCCATCGTTGACATAGTCGCGGATCAGATTGCAGCGGTTCGGCATTTTCTCACTGCGGTTAAACGTAGCACCCGGCAGAAGCAGGGTGTTCGCTCCGATATCGGACAGAATTACCAGATCATACTGTTTCAGTTCTTCCATTGTAAATGGAAATTCCTCATTTGCCAGATGGTTTGGAAGGAATGTCACCTCATAACCACCTGCCTCAAGGGCTGCTTTCAGCCATTTTTCACCGGTTTCATAGGTAGAAGTGTAAAATGAATCAAATCCCTTAACATGGGTTGTATAGCTCATCCAGGACTCGCCTGCCAGTAAAACTTTCTTGCTCATATTTTTATCTCCTTATATATTTATCAATTCCTTATTTCTTCTCTCCCCAGGAAAGAATCAGTTTCGCATACACCAAAATCGCTTCCAGATAGGAATCGAGCTTCAGCCACTCATCCACGGTATGGCACTGTGCGCCCTCGCCCGGTCCGTACTGGATCGTCGGGCATCCGGCAATGTTGCGCCACAGGCGGGAATCACAGCCAAAATGGGATCCTTCCACCTTCACGCTGCGCGAAAGTGCCTCACTGTACGCCTCCTTAAAGGTGTCTACCAGCGGATGATCCTCCTCCATCTCAAACCCATGTCCGGTCTGGTAAATGGAAATCTTCGGCGGATGTGCCTCCATCCACGCGTCGGAACGGCTGATCCGCTCAACGACCTCTGTAAATTCCTTTACAACCATATCCTGATTCATCAGGGTCGGAACATAGTGGACGCAGGTAGAAAAACTGCACTCGCCCGGCACGGTAGAACCGGCGGTTCCACCCTCGATCACGCCGATATTTAAGCTCGGCGGCGGAAGCAGGCGGTGGCGGATCGTCAGAAGCCAGCGGTGCTCCATCTCATTTAACCCCTGAATTACTTTGATCGCCTTCTCGATCGCGCTGACGCCCTCGGCTTTTGCACCGGAATGGCACGCTTTTCCTTCAAAATCAACCTTAAAGAATACCCAGCCCATATGCGCCAGAATCAGGGTATCGTCGGTCGGCTCGCAGTTGACAACGCCGTCGGCTTTCAGACCGCGCATTACCGCCTGGATCGAGCCATTGCCTCCGCCTTCCTCGTCACACACGGAGGTAATTGTCACATCGCCCGGCAGCTCATACCCGGCATCCTGCAAAAGCTTTACCGCCATCACCGATGCCATCAGACCGCCCTTCATATCCGTGCAGCCGCGTCCGTACATCTTGCCATCCCGAATTACCGGCTCAAACGGCGGGTTCGTCCAGCCGTCTTCCATCTCCGCCGGCATAACGTCAATATGACCGTTAAATAACAGGCTTTTTCCGCCCTGTTTTCCTTTAAATGTCGCATAGACATTGGCACGGTCGGTCTGGTTGTGCCCCAGGTTTCCTTCCTGGTGCTTTTTGTAGCTTTCCTGAATCACAGCCTCATCCATCGGATCCACCGTGATCTCGTCGGCTCCCATCGATTCAAACAGGTTTACCATATACTCCTGTCCCTGTTTCTCCAGACCACCGTCGATTCCGTGCCCTAAGTCATGGGTATCAATTCCCACCAGATTCTTGAGTTCTTCGATATATTTCTCTTTGTTCTGCTCTAAAACTTCTTTCAGGTCTCTCATCTATATCTGCCTCCGAACACAAGTATTATAACTATGCCTCGCTGTATCTTCTCAGCCCTGCCTCAACGATATCCCAGAACTTCGCCGCATCGATATCGATCGCTACGTTTGCAGTCGGCTCCTGTCCGCCGTAACCGAAGAAATCGCAGTTGGTACGTCCGTAGGACTGGACGCTACGGATGTCAATGTCCACATGCATCGGTTTCAGGGTCACAACGCTCGGATCAATCAGCCATGCGATCGTAACCGGATCGTGCAGAGGTCCGCCTTCCCAGCCAAATACCTCTTTCTGGGTCTTGCAGAAGAAGCGCATCAGATCCGCAAAGAGCTTGGATGCCTTATTGCCGATCTTCTCCATCCGGTCAACGATCTCCGGATAGCACAGTACCTTGCGGGTAACATCCAGACCCATCATCGTGATTGGGCGTCCGCTGGTAAAGCATACATATGCTGCATCCGCATCGGCGATGATATTGAACTCTGCTGCTGGAGTTACGTTACCATTGGTATACGCGCCTCCCATCAGGACGATCTGTTTGATCTTCGGAATAATCGCCGGTTCCATCCGCATCGCCATCGCCAGATTGGTCATCGGACCGGTTGTCACCATCGTGATATCGCCGTCGGACTCCATCAGGGTTTTGATGATGAAATTGACTGCATGCTCTTTCTCTAATTCTTTTGTCAGCGGCGGGAAAACCGGACCATCCAGCCCTGTTTCACCGTGGATATCGCCCGCTATCATTTTTTCACGCACCATCGGCTGTCCGCAGCCCGCATACACTGGCACATCCACACCGAGCCACTGGCACACATTTCTCGCATTAATCTGCGTTTTCTCCAGCGTCTGGTTGCCTGCTACGACTGTAATACCTAACAGATCGATCTTGTCACTGTTCGCCGCCAGCGTGATCGCGACCGCGTCATCATGTCCCGGATCGCAGTCAAGAATAATTTTTGCCTTTTCCATCTGATTATGTCCTCCTTATAGTATTTTATCTTTCTTCATCATCAGCTTCCCACATGCAGGGAAGATTCTCTCTTCTTGTTGGCTGAAATCTTCGCAATCATGGAAATTGCCAGTACCGCGATGGTCACGATATACGGCATCATCAGAACGAACTGGGATGGAATGCCATATGCCTGGAGACGGGCACCGACGGAATCTGAAAATCCAAAGAGCAGACAGCCCAGTGTAGTCAGAACCGGGTTCGCACCACCGAAATACATGGCTGCAACGCCCATGAAACCACGGTTATTGGTCATGTTCTCGATAAACTGGGTACTGTATCCCAGGGAAAGATGTGCACCTGCCAGACCACCGATGAGACCAGAAAGCAGCATCGCCTGATATTTGATTGCATTTACCTTGATACCTGCCGTCTTGGCTGCTTCCGGAAACTGCCCCACCGCACGCAGACGCAGTCCCCATACAGTCTTATAAAAGAAGAACTGAAGCAGAATAATCAAAACGATGGCAAACCACTCGGTCACACACCAGTTGTTAAACAGGTCGCCAACCACCGGCAGATTGTCTAAAAATCCGAGCGACACACGCGGAATTGCTTTGATGTCCGGGCTGGAAAAGCTGCCGGTGCTGTGGAAGATCGCATTTACCATGAATTTTGTGAGCGCCAGCGCCAGCAAGTTAATACCCATACCGATCGCACAGATCTCAGAGTTATAACGGATGTGACCGACCGCCATGATCATCGCAATCACAGCACCCGCGATCATCGCCGCGATGATACCTAACAGCCAGCTTCCGGTAAAGTAGCTGACCGCTACTGCTGTAAAAGCACCTACCAGCATGATACCCTCAGTACCGATATTTAAGATATTGGCCTGCTGGGTGATTGCCGCACAAAGAGCGGCAAAGATGATCGGAGTCGCTGAACGAAACGTTGCATAAATCAGCGACGCATTAAAGATTTTATCAAAATTCTGCATTATCGCATTCATGCCTTATCCTCCTTCTTCTCCTCCGTTTTCTTTTTACGTTTCTTTGTAAACTGGAATGCAGTCTCCATGGTCGCTATGATAATGAAAACTGCTGTAATGGTATCAACCAGCGATTTTGGTACACCGGTTGACTGCTGCATTCCCATAGCACCTGATTTTAAAACTGCCAGGAAAAATGCCATAAATGGAGTTGAAACCATGTTGTTCTTTACAATCAGAGCTGCCAGCATACCATTGCTTCCAAGTCCAGTTGCGAAGTTGTTCAGGAAATATCCGTGAACACCCAGAACCTCGATGCAGCCTGCCATGCCGCCTAACATACCGGAAAGCATCATAGCACCGACAAATACCTTTTTGGAATCAATTCCCACATAATCCGCATGGGTCGGATTCAGGCCGACGGTACGGATCTTGTAGCCCCAGCTGCTTTTCTGAAGCATAAAAATAATCACAATCACGGTGATAGCTGCGATGAAAATACCAACGTTGACACTGCTGGGTTTCATAAACTGATACAGTCTTACCGTAACCGGCAGGGACTGAGCATTAGCAGTACCGGCACTCATAGGTCCGCTGACCAGATAAGATGTGATATAAAGGGCTACTGTGTTCATCAAAATGGTGGTACATACTTCATTTACATTATAATAGGCACGCAAAACCGCCGGAATAAAGGCCCAGGCAGCTGCTACCACCATAGCACCTACGAAGCAGGCCACATACAGAGCCGGCTTCGGAAGGAAGGTCCAGTTGATGCCGATATAAGCAGCTGTGATACCGCCCAAGAAAACCTCGCCCTCAACACCTACGTTAAATGCGCCTGCTTTCGCTGCAACTGCAAAAGCAATGGATGTCAGCAGCAGCGGAGTAAATCCTGCCAAGGTTGTACCAAGACGAAGCTCTCCGTCAAAAGCACCTCGGAACAGCGCCGCATATGCATCAATCGGATTCTCCCCGATCGCTACGATAAACAGCGCACCGACACCCATCGCAACGAGTATCGTAATAAGAATCCTTCGAATACCATTTAATGTCTGATTCATACTGCTGCTTCACCGTCCTTCCCTGTGTCTGTACCGCCCATCATAAGCAGACCCAGATTGTTCTCATTCGCCTCATCCGCACGCATCTCGCCGGTGATCTTGCCCTCATGGATAACAACGATACGATCCGAAAGGGAGATAATCTCCTCCAGCTCTGCCGATACCAGCAGGACACCGGCGCCTGCCTTTTTCGCCTTTTCCAGTGTATTACGAATCAGCTCGATGGCACCGATATCTACACCTCTGGTAGGCTGGGATGCTACCAGAAGCTTATTGCCAAGAGATACCTCCCGGGCTACTACGACCTTCTGTGCATTGCCGCCGGATAAAGAGGATGTAGGAAGATTATAATCCGCCGGGCGGATATCAAACTGTTCTACCATTTCTTTTGCATAGGTATCCTGTCCTGATTTATTCATCATGATGCCCTTGGTAAATGGAGGCTGATCCAGGCGGACTGCGATCAGATTTTCCTCGATGGTCATGGCACGGTTCAGACCTCTTGTATTTCGATCCTCCGGAATATGGGAAAGACCGCTCTCTCTCACTTTTCTCGGACTCTGATTCGTAATATCCTTGCCGCAAAGAAGGATCTTGCCCTTCTCTACCTTGCGGAGTCCGGTGATCGCCTCAACCAGCTCACTCTGTCCATTTCCATCGATACCTGCCACGCCGACAATCTCACCGGCCTTGACATGCAGGGACATGCCCCGGATCTTCGATGTCTCCTTCTGGCTGGGAATCCACACATCCTGAACCTCCAGAATCGTATCTCCCGCCTCAGAATAAGCCTTATCAATGTTTAAGAATACTTCACGTCCGATCATTCGTTTGGTCAGATCCAGCGGAGAAGTTTCCTCTTTATTAACAGTGCCCATATATTGTCCCTGACGCATCACAGAGATGCGGTCTGATATTGCCATAACTTCATTCAGCTTATGAGAAATAAAGACAAGGGATTTTCCATCCTGTTTCAGATTGTTCAGGATTTCAAACAGACGTTCCGCCTCCTGAGGAGTCAGAACCGCTGTAGGCTCATCCAGAATGATGATATCAGCACCTCGCATCAATGTCTTGATAATCTCGACACGCTGCGCCTCACCAACGGATATCTGGCTTACCTTCTTATCCAGCTGCACGTCCATATGATACTGTTCAATATATTTTTTAACTTCTTTTCTTGCCTTGTCAAAGTCAATTGTCAATCCCTTTTTCGGTTCAAATCCCAGAATAATATTCTCCAGAACCGTCAGCTCATTTACCAGCATAAATTCCTGATGGACCATGCCGACACCGTGCTCAATTGCAATCTTCGGTGTGATGGTTCCCATCGGTTCCCCCTTGACGATAATCTCGCCCTCGTCAATGGGATACATGCCGTACAGAAGCTTCATCATGGTGGATTTACCAGCTCCATTTTCACCAATCAGTGAATGGATCTCGCCTTTTTTCAGAGTAAATTCGCCATGCTTTACCGCCTGAACCTGTCCGAAATTTTTGACAATTCCTTTCATCTCCACTACGTATTCGTTCATTCGATCACCCTCTCGTCCGGAAATGCCTGACGGCTCTTTCCAAGAAAAACATTTTTGTTGAAAATGAAGGGGAACCTGAAAGAATCCAGATCCCCCTTCGCCGCCAGGTTTCACTCGCTCCCGGCCTTGTCTTTATCAATTATGCCTCTGGGCCAAATCCTTCATAGTTTTCTACTACGATCTCGCCGGATTTGATCTTCTCGGCAAGCTCATCACACTTATCAACGATATCCTGCGGGAATTTGTCGCCCAGAGATTCTTTGATAACAGAGAAATCAGTCAGGCTGACGCCGCCGTCCTTCAGTGCCAGATATTTGGTTGTGCCGCCCTCAAAGGTTCCATCTACTGCAGACTGGATAACCAGGTAGCAGGCATTATCAACTCTCTTAACCATGGAAGTAAGAATATGTCCAGGCTGATCGGAATCCTGGTTTAAGTCAACGCCGATTGCGTATTTGTCAGCTTCTTTTGCACCTTCCAGAATACCAACACCGGTACCGGATGCTACGTTCATGACAATATCAGCGCCCTGCTCATACTGTGCTAAAGTCAGCTCTTTGCCCTTTAACGGATCCGTCCAGCTTCCTGCAAAAGCCTGAAGAATCTTGATATCCGGATCGATGTACTTCGCACCCTGCTCATAGCCTGTATAGAAGTCATGAAGTACCGGAATATCCATACCGCCTACCCAGCCGATGATATGATCTTCATTGACATTCGGGATATCAGTCTTGGTGGTAAACATAGCTGCTGCTGCACCTGCCAGGAAGGAGCCCTCATTCTGAGCAAAGCTGATAGACTCAACGTTCGGCAGATCTACGGTTGTATCGATAACTGCGAACTTGGTATTCGGATAACTGGAAGCATTCTCAGTGATGTAATCTGCGATGTTGGAAGAAGCACCGATAATTAAATCGTAGCCATCGTCACAAGCCTGAAGCAGGTTTGCTTTCCACTCCTCAGCAGTGGTACCCTCAAGACTCTTAAGCTCAATGCCGAAATCCTCAACTGCTTTCTGTGCACCCATGTTGCAGGAGTCATTGTAGCTCTTATCACCTAAGTTTCCAGTGTAAACAACACATACACGGAGCGGTTTGTCAGATTTCTCTGAAGCGTCGGCTGCCTTCGTCTCGGTATTGCTGCTGTCAGCTGCCGTTGTCTCTGCAGTACTTCCGCCACCGCCGCAGGCTGTTAAGCTGGCACACATTGCTGCTGCAAGTACAATGCTTAATGTTCTTTTTCTCATTCTTTCATCCTCCTTTTTATGTGAAATACGTTATCCGCCGGACCATTCCTTTGGTAAAACGTTTTTCCATTCGTTTAAAAAAAATAAATTCTTTTTTCATATTCGCTTTACAGTTATTTTACAATTACTCCCGCTGTTTTGTCAATAAATTTCGTAAAAAAACGAATATTTTTTAAAATATTGTCAAACTTTTAGCAATATTCCTTTTTCGGTCTAATGCAAAACAAAAAGGAATACGTTTCTCTCCGTTCCAGTTGTACGGTAAAACGCATTCCCTTTCAAAGTTGTATTCTATTTTCCTTTGCCTCGACGCCATCCAGCATTTTCCCAGATGATTTTTGTCTGTTTCCGAAGAAATGCATTAGTTTTCGGAACAACTCACACATTTCATGCAATGTAACAGATTGCTTGTCTGTACGATATCCCGTAAAAAAGACAACTTATTTTTTATTAAATGCCGCCTTCCCCGGATACTGTGCGCCGGTTCCCAGCTCTTCCTCAATCCGTAGAAGCTGGTTGTATTTTGCCACGCGCTCACTCCGGCTCGGTGCGCCCGTCTTGATCTGGCAGGTATTTAACGCAACCGCCAGATCTGCGATCGTCGTATCCTCGGTCTCGCCGGAACGGTGGGATACAATCGCCGTGTAACCTGCCTTATGTGCCATCTTGATTGCCTCCAGTGTCTCGGAGACGGATCCAATCTGGTTCAGCTTAATCAGGATCGAATTGCCGCAGCCGAGACGGATACCTTTTTCCAGGCGCCCGGTATTTGTTACAAACAGATCGTCGCCGACCAGCTGCACCTGTCCGCCGAGTTCTGCGGTCATCTTCTGCCAGCCTTCCCAATCCTCCTCGTCCAGACCATCCTCGATCGAGGCGATCGGGTATTTCCCGCAGAGCTGTTTCCAGTGTGCGATCAGCTCCTCAGAGGTGATGTGTTTGCCACTCTTCGGAAGCAGGTATTCGCCCTTCCTGCCGCTCTTCCACTCACTGGATGCCGCATCCATCGCCAGGACAAAATTCTCGCCCGGCTTATATCCGGCTCTCTCCACTGCCTCTAAGATGCACTGGATTGCTTCTTCGTCACTTCCCAGATCTGGTGCAAAACCGCCCTCATCACCGACAGAGGTTGCCAGTCCGCGCTCTTTAAGCAATGCTGCCAGTGCATGGAACACCTCGGTACACCAGCGGAGTCCCTCGCAAAAGCTCTCTGCTCCAACCGGCATAATCATGAACTCCTGTACATCGATGGTGTTTGCCGCATGCGCGCCGCCGTTTAAAATGTTCATCATCGGAACCGGAAGGCGATTTCCAGACACACCGCCGAGGAAACGGTACAGCGGGAGACCATACGCATTGGCTGCTGCCCGTGCATTCGCGATCGAAACCGCCAGGATCGCATTCGCGCCCAGCTTGGATTTATCCTTGGTTCCGTCCGCCTCGATCATCGCTTTATCAACCGCATAGACGTCCGCCGGATCCATGCCCCTTAACACCTCTGCAATCACGGTATTCACATTCTGGACTGCTTTCTGTACGCCCTTTCCGCCGAAACGCGACTTGTCGCCGTCTCGCAGCTCCAGAGCCTCAAATTCACCTGTCGATGCACCGCTCGGTGCCGCGCCGCGTCCTATGCTTCCGTCTGATAGATAAACTTCCGCCTCCACTGTTGGATTTCCTCTCGAATCAACAATCTCCCGTCCAATCACCTTTTCAATTTCCAGATGTTTCATAGCTTGTCCCTTTCCGCCGCGTGGGCTTATGTGATTTCTATTTTTGTCTAACCCGAAATCAGGAAACTTTCTGCTTTTTATTATCAGCGTTTTTCTGTTTTCTATTCATAGTCTCCACGGGGCTTCTCTGCCCCACGTCCGGCAGGGCAACCGTGTCCACGCTTCTTTCTTTCACATTCATAATCAGCATCTGCAGGCGGTTTTCCAGATTGGCAAAGCTCACATCCGGATCGTAGTCAAGCGGCAGGATCTGGGCGTCCGGGTACATTTCCCGCATTTTTTTTACGATGCCGCGTCCTACCACATGGTTTGGCAGACAGCCAAATGGCTGTAAAATCACAAATGCCCGGCAGCCGTGCTCCGCATGGTGCAGGATCTCGCCCGGAATCAGCACGCCCTCGCCCGCATCAAAGGTGTGCGGGATGATCGGGTCACTTTCCTTTACCAGTTCCGGCAGGCGGCAGACAGGCGTATAGAGCGGATGCTGTTTCGCTATCCGATCCGCTACCGCGTGCGCAGCGTCAAATACCCGGTTTGCCACATGGTACCAGTTTTTCTTGACAAACGGCTTTTTCAGATGATACGTCCGAATCTGCTCATCCTGGCAGAAATACGTCTTCCGGATAACATCCGTCATCCGCGCCTCGATAATCTCAAATCCATTTTTCTCCAGGTAGCGCTCAATCTCATGATTCGCGCCCGGATGGAAATTGAGGAGATACTCGCCGACGATCAGGACGCGCGGGCGCGGCTGGCTCCGGTCATATTCGATCGCATTCATCCGCTGGATCGCCTTTTTAAAGCCTCGCAGAGCGCCTGAAAGCCCATGCTGCTCCAGACCATCCACGACGAAATCCATCGCCTCGTCAAATGCCTGATCGCTGCTTCCGGAAACCCTCTCATACGGGCGGATCTTGCGAAGCAGCTCTTCCAGAATATCGATCATCGGAAGCGCTCCCGCCAGACGGATCGCCGACATAAGGTTCATCCGGAAGCCCGGATGCAGATCATGATAATCGACGTCATCGTTCGTCAGAATCGCCACCTCCGGGTAGCCGGCGTCGTCAAGCGCCTTGCGAAGCAGCGCACTGTAATGGGTCAGGCGGCAGTCACCGATGTATTTTCCCATACCGATCGCCGTCTCAGATGTCACATACTGACCACTCCGAAGTGCTGCCAGCGCCTCGCCGATGACAATCTGCGCCGGGAAACAGATATCGTTGTGGACATACTGCTTTCCGAGGCGGATCGCCTCTTCCCTTCCGACCGCCAGCGGAACTGCCCGGATTCCCTGTGTCTTCAACGCCGCCGACATAATCCGGCAGAACGCGTGGGAGGTGTTCGGGACCAGAACCGTGCGCTTCTTGCGGTCTTCCACCTCAAATTTAACCGGATATGGATCCGAAAGTTCGTGAACCTGCCAGGATTTTTGAATGTCTGGTCCCAGCGCAGCCGTCCCGCATTCATTTCCGCCGCCCGCATTCTCCTGTCGGCTTGTTCCAGGCTGGTTTTGCAGCCTCTCCGCCATCTCCCGCTTCTTCCGCCGCATGTTGATCGTCTCCAGGAAGGAACGCACCCTGATCCGCAGCGGTCCCTGTACCTCGCTCTCGTCAAGTTTCAGGATCAGCGGTGATTTTCCGGAGATTTCCCGCATCATACGCTGAATCTCATCCGACAAATATGCGTCATGCCCGCATCCAAAGCTTACAAACTGGACATATTCCAGATTCTGGCTCTGTGCCGCCAGAACCGCGGACGCCAGCATCCGCGCGTGGTAATTGTTTACGACATCCAGACGGCTGTGGCTTAAATCCACATTTTCAATGCCCGGAACGGAATCTGCCGTCAGAACCGGAACGCCGAACTCGGTCAAAAGCTCCGGCAGGCTGTGGTTGACAAGCGCATCGTTCTGATACGGTCTTGACGCCAGCACCACCGCATAGCGCCCCTCTTTTTCCACCTCTTCCAGAACCTTCGCTCCCGCCTCTTTCAGGCGGCTCCCAAACTGCCGCATCGCATCATTTCCTGCAAGAACCGCCTTTTTCGTTTCCGACGGCTGGATGGAAAATGTCTGTTCCATATATGTAATAAGCTGACGTTCTTTATCTTCCTCCCTGTACCAGTAAAATAACGGTGCATCAAACGGAATACCCCACTGTTTCTCCGGAGAATCCGAGTTGCGGATCACAAGCGGATATCCTTTCACGACTGCACACATGGACTCGCTCGTTGATTCCGTATTTTCCGATCCGATCGCCGCAATCGACGGCATAAAAATACGATCCACTTTCTTCTTTACCAGATCGCGGATATGCCCGTGCACCAGTTTTGCCGGAAAGCAGACGGTATCTGAAGTTACCGCGCTTAAGCCTTCCTCAAACATCTTGTGCGTGCTCGGGGATGAAATCTGAATTTCAAAGCCCAGCGAACGCCAGAACGTCGTCCAGAACGGCATCGTATCCCAGAAAGCAAGGACGCGCGGCAGACCGATGGTTATATTTCGCCGCACAGTATCAGACACAGCCTTCGGCACAAGACCAGTCTTATCGGCTGCCCGCTCTGAATGACTTTTTGCAGACGATGCATCCCCCTCTTCCGCTTGATCCAGATAATCTGCAAACAGGAGTTCTTCCCGCAATTTATAGAGATTTGGCACTTTATTCCGGTTTTCGGACGCTATTTTCAGTCGCTCGCGCACCTTCACATCCTTCGGATCGCCAAGAATCTCGCCCCGCTCACAACGGTTGTTCGTGATCCATGAGGTTCCATTCGAAAACCGCACCACCGCACGCTGACAATGGTTCATACAGAACGGACACGGCACGTTCGCCTCCTGCTGCCAAGTCAGGGACTCCATTTGATCCAAACCAATAAAATGCGGCTGTTTCTGGCTCTTTGTCTCTTCCTTCGCTAAAAGCGCCGCACCGATCGCCCCCATAATGCCCGGATACGGCGCCCGGATCACCGGGCGGCCAACATACTGTTCCAGCGCACAGAGAACTGCATCATTTTCAAACGTTCCGCCCTGTACGACAATCCTCTTTCCCAGAGAATCCAGGTTCGACACACGGATAACCTTTGTAAATACATTTTCAATGATCGAACGGCACAGCCCCGCCATAATGTCCTCCGGCAGCTTTCCATTTCTCTGCTCCGTCACGATACTGCTCGTCATAAAGACGGTACAGCGGCTTCCGAGCGCAGCCGGATGCTGCGAAGAAAATGCCTTTTCAGCAATCTCCCGCGCCGGAATATGCAGGGAGGATGCAAAATTTTCCAAAAACGACCCACAGCCGGATGAGCAGGCTTCATTCACGACAATATTTGTGATAACGCCATTGTCCAGCCAGATTGCCTTCATATCCTGACCGCCGATGTCCAGAAGAAACGTCGCATCCGGCGTGTATTTTGCCGCCGCACGTGCATGTGCCACCGTCTCAACCGCGTGTGTCTCGGCCGAAAATGCGCGTGAAAACAGCATTTCCCCATAACCGGTCGTCCCGGCTGCCAAAATCTCCAGCCGCACGCCGTGGGACGCATACTTTTCCCGCATCGCAATCAGTGCTTTCTTTGCCACCGTCAGCGGATCGCCTTGATTCGGCGCATAAAAGGAATCCAGAAGTTCCTCATTCTCATCTAACAGGACAAATTTTGTCGTCGTACTGCCCGAATCAATACCCAGATATGCCCGCAGCGTACTGCCTGACTGCGGATATACTGTTTTTCGTTCCGGACGTCTGTGTCTCTCCTGAAATTCCGTCTGCGCCGCCTGGTCGGCAAAAAATGGACGGGAACGGAACGTGCCCTCCGCCATCTCATCGCCATTTCCGGCTTCACTTTGTTTCTTTGCTTCCTCGCGCGCCGCACGCACCTTCTCGATCCGATCTAACAGTCCGTCCGCCGTGGCGAGCGCCTCTTCCTTCGAAAAAAGCTTCACTGCCGCACGCGCCGCACCGCAGGCAATCAAAAGTTCCGGCCGGTCCGGACTTAAAATTTCCTCCGGCCGAAGGTCCAGACGTTCAGCAAACACGCGCACCAGCGTCCGGTTAAAGGTCAGCGGACCGCCCTCAAAGACGACCGGCTTCTCGATCGAAAGTCCCTGTGCCAGACCGCCGATCGTCTGTTTGGCAATCGCATGGAAGGAGGAAAGCGCCAAATCTGATTTTTTAACCCCCTGATTTAAAAGAGGCTGGATGTCGGTCTTGGCGTACACGCCGCACCGTCCGGATATATCATATACGGTTGTTCCCTGTGCCGCCAGCGCGTCAAATTCCTCAACCGGTGTTTTAAGAAGAGAAGCAATCTCATCCACAAACGCACCTGTACCGCCAGCACAGCTTCCGTTCATCCGCATATCTGCGACCTGCAGCTCGCCCGTCCGTTTATCCCTCTGGAAAAAGATAATCTTCGCATCCTGTCCACCCAGCTCGATCGCCGTTCCGATTTCCCCGTACATGGCTTTCAAGGCGATCGAGTTCGCCACTACCTCCTGTACATAAGGGATCTCCAGCTCTTCCGAAAGGTGCTTTGCGCCCGAACCGGTCATCGCCGTCAGAAATGACCGCCCCGCAAGCGTCTCTTTCACCAATTTTACAGCTCTCGACACACTCTGAAGCTGATCCGAGTGATGGCGTGTATAGTCCGAAAACAGGACTTTCCCCGTTGCCGCCTCCATCACTGCCACCTTCGTCGTCGTTGAGCCAACGTCAATTCCGACGAGAATCTGTTCCTGTCCGTTTTGTCCCTTCTGTTCCATTCTGTATATTCTAACTCCTTTATCCCAGATGTCTGCAAACTTGTGCGGTCATTCTATCCGACACAAGCAGCCTGCGCCCTGTCATCTCTTTTCTCTTCATCTTAACAACTTCTTAGCGTCCACCCAAACATGAAGAAGAGGCATACGGTTTTTCCCCGCACACCTCTTTACCGTATGGATCTGTACGCATCTGCCTTCCAGCATTCTGTACAGCCATAAATATGCTACATTCTAACAAATTTAAAATAAAAAGTCAATTCCCGGGAATTTCAAAGGTGCCGTAAGAAAACGTGGTGGCAGCAGGAATTTGCCGTATTTAAATGCGAAGCCACGACAAATTCCGTTACTGGGCACGTATACGTGAACCGTAACACGGTAACCTATCATCTGCCTGTTAGCGCATCAGCCCTGCGTAGAGCTCCGTCGGCACATACGCCTCCACGTAAATGCCATCCTCCCGGTACTCTTCTTTTAAAAGCTGACCGTATTTGCGGATCGTCTGGATGCGTCCGGCTTCCTGGTAGGAAAATACCTTTTCCAGATAAATCTTGCGGTTTCGCAGAATCATTTCCAGAATATCCTTCAGCTCATCCAGCCCCGCGCCCGTCTTCGCAGAAATCTGCACCTGATAATCAGAATGCAGATCTTTCAGCGTCTCCGGATGCTCCACCTGATCCATCTTGTTAAAGACTGTTACCACCGTCTTATCGCCGATCTCCAGCTGACGCAACGTATCATATACGACATACATCTGCGTGTCCATCTGCGGATTCGACGCATCGACCACATGGAGGACAATATCGCTATAACGTGCCTCCTCCAGCGTACTCTTGAACGCCTCGATCAGATGGTGCGGCAGTTTGCGGATGAATCCGACCGTATCTGTCAGCAGGATCTCCTGTCCGCTCGCCAGCTTTAATCCACGCGTCGTCGGATCCAGCGTCGCAAACAGTTTATCCTGTGCCAGGATTCCTGCACCCGTCAGGGTGTTTAAAAGCGTTGACTTACCGGCATTCGTGTAGCCGACGATCGCCGCCGACAGCGTATATTTCCGGTCGCGCTGTTTTCTCGTCACCTCGCGGTGGCGTTTGACATCTTCCAGTTCCGACTTTAGCTGCCCGATCCGCTCATGAATCAGACGGCGGTCCATCTCCAGCTTCTTTTCACCCGGTCCTCTCGTACCGATACCGCCGCCCAAACGGGACAGGGAACTGCGCAGACCGACCAGGCGCGCTGCGCGGTAACGCAGCTGTGCCAGCTCAACCTGGATTTTTCCCTCGCTCGTCGTCGCATGCGCCGCGAAAATATCGAGAATGACCATCGTCCGGTCCATTACCTTCGTATCCAGCGCCGATTCCAGATTGCGAAGCTGTGCCGGGGACAGTTCATCGTCGCAGATCACGCCGGTTGCGCCCATTTCCCAGACCATCTCCCGCAGTTCCCCGATCTTTCCACTGCCCAGATAGGTGCCTGGATGAATCTTCTCCCGGTTCTGCACCAGACGCCCGATCGCCGTCGCTCCGGCGGTATCCGCCAGCTCCTCCAGCTCATCCAAGGACGCCTCCGTATCATCTTCATCAGAGGTGCTGACCGCCACCAGAATGACGCGCTCCTCCAGTTCTTTCATATCGAACAATTCTGCCATATTACCTCCAATATTTACCGGCTTTCCAGAAAACGGATTTCCCTCTGCACCTCCGGTGTGTCCGCACCGGCTGCCTGGCACTCCTTAAACTGTTCCAGCGCCTTCGCAAAATCGCCCTCTTTCTCATAGAGAACCGCAATATTCTGCCGGATTACCAGCGCCGTCTCACTGTCCGCCAGCGAAAGCGCCTCCTCATAATGGGAGATCGCGCTCTCATAATCGCCAGCCTCCATTTCACTGATCGCAAGCTGATTATAAATCTCCGACCCCGACACGCCGCGCTCGATCGCCTGATTGCAGTACTGGGCTGCGAGCTCACTATCCCCGGCATCCCGCGCCGCCGACGCAAGCGCCGTAAACGCCAGACTCACACCCGGAGCCGTGGCGCTGCTCTTTTTGCTGTTCTTCGCCTTTTCCTCCGCTGCCGCAAAATCCTTTTCGGCATCCTCCGCCTGTCCGGCTGCTGCCTCCGATGCCGCTTTATAATAGAGGTATTCCGCTTTTCCGCCGTCTACCTCCGCCAGAATTCCATAGGTCTGCGCTGCCGCCTTATAATCCGCCAGTTTGTATTCTGCCTCGCCGCGGTATTTTAAAACATCCAGCTCAAAAGAATTGACGATCCCATCGCTCTCATCCAGCGCTTTTCCAAACGAATCGATCGCATCCTGATAATTACCTGCATTTAACTGCTCGATTCCGGTCATACGCGCTTCTTTCGCTTCCTTCGATTCAGCGCCGCAGCCGGAAAGGATGCCCAGTGAAAGCACCGCTGCTGTCAGAAAAAGACTTATTTTGTTACTGTTCACGCATACGTGACCAGTAACGGAATTTGCCGTGGCTTCGCATTCAAATACGGCAAATTCCTGCTGCCACCACGTTTTCTTACGGCACTTTCGGTTCCAAAAGTGCCTACCCGTGAACAGTAACCTTATTTTTTCTCGTTTTAACCTCTTTATCTGCTTCATTTTTTACCAAACCTTTTTATTAATTCTTTCCCGTACTTCCGATCCCGCCGCGATCTTTATTGTCAAGCTTCTCCGTCTCCTCAAATACGATCTTCGGCTGATGCTCCATGATGCGGAACTGACAGATGCGGTCATTGACATGGATCACTGTATCACGCAGCGCATATGCCGGAAAATGCCACTGATCGTTGTCTCCACAGTAACTCTCATCGATCACACCCATATGATTGGTCTGGATGATGCCGAAATTTTTAAAGGTACTGCTGCGCGGAACTACATGCGCCTCATAGCCCTTCGGCAGCTCCATCGCCACGCCAAGCGGAATCAGGGCAAAATCACCCTTTTTCAGCACCACCTCACGCGCCGCACGCAGGTCGATCCAGTCAGATTTGCCGTCAATGTAGGCGAGGCGGTCAATGGCGTCTGTGAAATATTTGATCTTTATGTTCATGCTGTTCATATCTGTATGAAATCCTTTCTTATGTCACATTTTATCCGGTAATGGCTGCCTTGCAGGTTTGTTTTTCACAAAGCACCTCCCCGAAAAATATTTTTCAACTTTCCAGTTTCTCTATAATACCACACGCGCGCGTTTTCCGAAAGTATTAATTCGTGCAGGCACGGACTTTCGCTCGTTGCACGCGAAAAATCCCGGCGGCCTGGAAATCCAGAACCGCCGGGAAGGAAATAGGTTGGAGCTACTTCAATATCAGAATATTTTAAATGGATACTTTGCTGAACCAGCCGTCAAATTATAAGAGGTTCATGAAAGTAGTCAGTACCATGGAGTTAAAGAAGTCTACGAATAAGCTTCCTACTAACGGTACGATGAAGAATGCACGCGGAGCCGGACCATAGCGCTCTACCAGTGCTCTCATGTTTGCCATTGCGTTCGGGGTTGCGCCCATACCGAAACCACAGAATGCGGTGGTCATTGCAGCTGCCTCGTAATCACGGCCCATGATGTTGAATACAAGGAAGTTTGCATACAGGAACATAACAACCGTCTGAACTAACAGGATAACAATCATCGGAAGCGCCAGAGCTGCTAACTGCCACAGCTTCAGGCTCATCATTGCCATCGCTAAGAACAGGTTCAAGGACAGACCGCCCAGTGCGTCAACTTCTTCCATCGGAAGATCTTTGTGCTGTACATCCCAGATGTTACGGATAGCGGCTGCTGCCAGCATCGCACCGATGTAAGTCGGGAATGTAAGACCAATGCTCTTAAAGAACGCGAAAATGAAGGTACCAACACCGATTGCAACTGCAAGGAATACAGCCGCGGTGGTGAATTTCTGACCGTCGATCGGCGATGCTACTTCGTCAACTGCATTGCCTTCCTCGGCTGCGGTTGATTTCAGATGGTGTTTCTCAACACGGGCACGGGCGATAGGACCACCCATCATACTGCCGGATACCAGACCATATGTAGCGGATGCCAAGGCAACTGTAGTTGCGCCTACAACTGCGTATTCCTGCTCCAGAAGCGGTCCGAAGGAACCACTCGTTCCGTGACCTCCAACTAACGGCATAGAACCCATACATAAGCCGAGAAGCGGATTCAGACCAAACGCTGCTGCCAGACCGCTGCCGACTGCATCCTGCACGATACAGATACCAACTGCCAGCGCCAGGAACATAAATACCTGAACGCCGCCCTTCTTTAACAGACGGAAGCAGGCGGTAAAACCGACGCTGCAGAAGAAGATCGTCATAAATACGCTCTGTAAGGTTGTATCAAAGGAAAGCTCCAGAACTCCTGTTGCATACAACGCCAGATGAGCGAATGCAAATACGACACCGCCCGCAACCGGAGCCGGTATACAATACTTGCTCAGGAAGGGCAGCTTTTGTACAAGCAATCTTCCCAGACAGTAGACCAGTGCGCCAAGAGCACACGCCTGATACATATCAAGCTCAAGTGTCAACATAAACAATTCCCCCTTTTGTTTTGCTGGCTTCTTTCATTTATGTAGCGATTTGAAAGAGCTGCTTGTTTGTTTGTGTTGACCTCATTTTCCACGTTGGCTACAAAAAGTTACAAGAAAATACAGAAATATGATGTTAAGAATCTGTTAATGTCAGAATTGAATGAATATTGTTAAGAAAACGTTAATATTTCATTTCCTTCTCTGCCTCTTCCGGCAGTTTCCCCTCAAACTTCAGCTCTTCCTCCGCCTCCATGCGGAACTCGTCGATTCGTCCCGGTGCCGGTTCCGGCAGTTCTTTCGTCGATCCGACTCCAAACCGGCGCAAAAATTCCTCCGTCGTCGCAAACAATGCCGGACGTCCCGGCACATCCAAACGCCCTACCTCGTAAACGAGATTGTACTCAATCAGTTTATTGACCGCGTGATCCGATTTAACCCCGCGGATCTTTTCAATCTCAAGCTTCGTGATCGGCTGTTTATAAGCAATGATCGAGAGTGTCTCAAGCACAACATCCGTTAAAATCTGCTTCTTCGGCGTCGCTGCCACCCGGATCAGATTCTCATAATATTCCGCGCGGGTCGCCATCTGCCAACTGTCCTCCAGCTGCGTGATCTGCATGCCCCGCTTTTCTGCCTCATAACGGCTCTGTAATCGTCTGACCGCCGCTTCCGCGCGCTCTGTATCCGTCCCGAGCGCCGCCGCAAGCTGGCGCAGCTCAACCGATTTTCCCATTGTAAAGAGAACCGATTCCACGATGGCTTCCTCGCGTTTTTCATCTAATTCTGGCATACTCTTCTCCTTCCTCCGTCGAAAGTTCCAGCTCTGCCTCGCCTTCCGTTTCATCCACATCCACCGTATCGAGCTGCATCTCATCAAACAATTTTTCCTGCACCAGATGAATCCGTCCCATCTTCATCAGCTCCAGCACTGCCAGAAACGCCACGACTATCTCCAGGCGATCGGATTCCCTCTCCAGCACATCGCTGAATTTAAAATGACGGTGTTCCCGCGCATAAGAAAGCACCGACCTTACCTTCTGCTCCAGGCTGATCGGTTCCCTGCGGATCGTACTGAACCGGCTTCGCACCGGGTCAAGCTTATTGGCATTCCGCTTCATGACCGCGTCAAACACTTTCTGCAGCTTTGCCAGCGTCAGACCATCCAGAAGCTTGTCCAGATCCAGCGGTTCTTCATATTTCGCCACCTCCCGGGGAATCGTCGGTTCCTTAAAAAAGAGAAGCTCTGCCTCCTGCTCCCGCTCTTCCAGCTCCTGCGCCATATATTTATACATCTTATATTCCAACAGCCGGCGCACCAGCTCGGCGCGCGGATCTTCCTCGTCTTCTTCCTCTTCTTTTTCCACCTTCGGAAGGAGCATCCGCGATTTGATGTCCAGAAGCGTCGCCGCCATCACCAGAAAATCGCTGACCACATCCAGATCCTCATGATCCATCTGATTAACATATTCCAGATACTGCTCCGTAATCAAGACGATCGGAATATCGTAAATACTTACTTTATTTTTTTCAATCAGATGAAGCAGCAGGTCCAACGGTCCTTCAAAATTATCTAATTTATAGGAAATTTCCATTCTTTCCGAACTCCTTCTTTTAGCCAGCTTTTTCTACAATCATATACCAAATTCCGTATACATCCACCTGTGCCGAAGAGTTATTCCTGCTGCCACCACGTTTTCTTACGGCACTTTCGGTTCCAAAAGTGCCTACCCGTGTACAATAACCAGAATCTCTCTATTGTTTTCCCCGCAACGTCACACAAACCAGCTCTGGCCGGTCATTCAGCCGCACATTGATCGAATGCGTCCCAAGACCCCGGCTGACAATCATCGTCTTTCCGTCCGCATCAAACCGTCCGGCGCACCATGGCAGGAAAAACTGGTACTGCGGCGTCATCACGCCTCCCAGCCCCGGGATCCGGATGGTTCCGCCGTGGAAATGTCCGCAAAGCGTCAGATCCGCGCCCCATTTCCGGCAGGTCTCAAAAAAGAGGGGAGAATGAAATAATAATATCTCATACATTTCATGTCCGGCTTCTCGCTCCTTTTCCGCCAAGTCAGGAAAAAACGATTCTTTCATCTGTTGAAAACACGTCTTCTCTGCCGCAGTTCCAACCCGCTCCGAAAGCTCTTCCATCGGCAGTTCCGGCACCGTGAAATGATGCTTATAATATATCTCCCGCAAATTGCACCCAGTCACCCGGATCCACGGATGGATCTCCTCGCTCCGATCCGACAAATAATGAACCCCCAGACGTTTTAATTCCATCTGGAACCGATCATACAAATCTCCGTACACATCCCGCTCCCGATTCATCCGCTCCTCATGATTTCCGTTCGCATAGTAAACCGGCACAAAGGAGGTCAATTTTTCCAGAAGCGATACCGTGACGGTTAAATCACCTTTTCCCTTACAGACCATCATATCGCCGCCGATCAGCACCGCATCCGGCTTGAATGTGCGGATCGCCGCCACCAGCGGCTCATTGTCCGTTCCATACACATTATCATGCAGATCCGACAAAAATACGCAACGGAACGCAGCGCCATCCGGCAGCTTCGGACTCTCTATCTCATACTGGTCGGTCACAAAATGTTTTTTTTCATATTCCGAGCGGAGCAAAAGCCCCACTGTCACGGCTGCCAGTGCCGCCGCACATGCTGTGATTGCGATCATTTTGTTTCCTCCCATGTCCCATTTTCCAATTGGCTGCCGGCTGATTTTTGCTGCTGTCCGCATCACTGCCATCCTTATGCCCTGCAGACCCGAATCATTTCTATCCTGTTATCATACGGGAAACCGGTGTTTTCGTCAAGACAGGCAAATCCGTTGCTATTTTTTCGACCTCATGATAATATACTTTTAACAACACTGAAATGGCATTCACCTATCGTCAGCCATTTTTCAAAGGGAAATGAGCCAGTTACGGATATTTTCTTAATAACATAAATCAAGCGAGGTTTTTCATGCTTTCTTTTCTCCTGAACTGTAAACGGATTTACAACGATTTCATCAAAGACGAAGTCACGGTGTACGCCGCCCAGGCTTCTTTTTTTATCGTTCTCTCTGCCGCACCTTTTATCATGATTCTGCTGACGCTGATCCAGCTCATCCCCGCCGTCAGCCCGGAGGATCTGATGCACGTGATGACACAGCTTCTTCCCTCCAGCATCCACCCGCTGATTGAATCGGTAATCCAGGACATCCAGACTGTATCCCCGGCCGCCCTGCTCTCGGTTACCACCGTGGCAACCATCTGGTCGGCTGCCCGAGGCATGCTTGGGATCGAGCGCGGCTTAAACCGGATCATCGGCTGCCGCAAGCGCAGAAATTACCTTTTAGGACGTATCATCAACTCTGGCTATACCATTGTTTTTCTCCTGATGTGCATTTTCTCCCTGGTTCTGATGGTGTTCGGTTCCTCCCTGCAGCGCCTGCTATTCCGTTACTTTCCGATGCTGGACAGATTCGTTTCCTGCCTGATTAGTCTCCGGACGTTTCTTGCGCTGGCGCTGCTGACGCTCTTTTTCGTCGCGCTGTACACCTGGCTGCCCTATGAACGGCAGGATATCCGTCTCCAGCTTCCCGGTGCGCTGATTTCCACCGTCGGATGGATCGGATGTTCCTACGGATTTTCCATCTACTTCAACCATTTCAGTAATTATTCTTATATGTACGGCAGCTTGACCGCCGTCGTGATCCTGATGCTGTGGCTGTACGCCTGCATCTGCATCCTGTTTTTCGGTGCGGAAATCAACCAGCACTGGCGCAGATAATCCCCAGCCTCAGGAACACCGGATACAGATAGCTTGCCCCAAACACTCCCAGCTGCTTTGGTCCGGTCACGCAGCCAAGCTCCTGCGCTTTTTTATACGCCACCAGGATGCTTGCACGCGTGACCGACTTTTCTTTCCGGCTGACAAACATCTCGTTGCCCCGGATCGTGTACGAATATTCCAGCCCTTTCGCCGTGTAAAATATTGCCCCCTCAAATGCAAGAATCGCTTCCCACAGGGCATCCGGCGTCTGTTCGCGCAGTAAAGTCTCCCTCTTCCGGCGCTGCACAGCTGTCTCCTGTACCTGGCAATCTGCTGTATCTGGTTTTATTTCATTCTCTTTTGTTTCATCCATTTTTCCCACATCCATTTTGGGATCTTATTTCTTCCGCGTCAATGAAACCACCGTCTCACAATTGGCAGTATGCGGGAACATATCCACGCAGCACACCTTATCCACCTGATATCCTGCCGCCTGGATCGGTTCCAGATCCCTCGCAAGGCTGGTTGGTTTGCAGGACACATAAACCATGTGGCTGACGCCAAAATTCAAAATCTTTCCGATCGCCTTCGGATGGATTCCGTCGCGCGGCGGATCCAGAACGATCAGATCCGGCTTTTCTTCCAGCTCGTCCACCACCTTGAGGACATCCCCCGCCAGAAATTCGCAGTTGCCAAGTCCGTTGCGCGCCGCATTCTCACGGGCTGCCTCGACTGCTTCCCCGACAATCTCCACGCCGACTACTTTCTCCGCCACCGGTGCGAGGATCTGCGCGATCGTACCGGTGCCGCTGTAAAGGTCAAATACGACTTTTCCCTTCGTCTCACCCACATACTCACGCGTTTTCTCGTACAGCACCTCCGCGCCCAATGAGTTCGTCTGGAAAAAAGAAAACGGCGAGATCTGGAACCGCAGCCCTAAAAGCTCTTCGTAAAAATGCTCGCGTCCGAACAGAATGTCCGTCCCCTCATCTTTTACGGCATCCGCCAATGTATCATTTTTGGTATGCAGAATGCCCGCAAAGCTTCCCTCCATAGGAAGTGCCTGCAGGCGCTCCGTCCATCCCCGTAAAAGTGCTTCCTCGGTTCCCTCAAAGGTATCCGTCTGTGTCGTCGTGATCAGATCGACCAGAATTTCCCCTGTCTTGATCGCACGGCGCACCAGAAGATGGCGCAGATAGCCGGTATGCTGCATTTTTTTATAAAATCCAACTTTCTTTTCCTCAAAATATTCTTTTGTACAGACAAGAATCTTGCAAAAATCCGGATGCACGATATGGCATTCGCCGGTTGTAACCACATCATAAAAACTGCCGCGCTTGTGCATTCCCAGCGACATAGGACCATCCTTGACCTCATCACCGAAGGAAAACTCCATCTTATTCCGGTAGCCCTGCACCAGCGGGCTGCCTAAGATGCCCTCAAACTCATATTCCGGACATACCGCATCCAGAAGGGAACGAACCTGTTTTTCCTTGATCGCAAGCTGTTCCTCATACGGAATCGGCTGATAAAGACATCCGCCGCAGATACCAAAATGCGGGCATACATCCTCTGCCGTCTCTAACTTTGAGTGCTCGACAACCTCCAAAAGCATACCCTCGCATCGACCGCCGCGCTTTTTATTGATACGGAACCGGATCTTCTGTCCCGGAAGCGCATTTTTGACGATCGCTTTCTCTCCATCTATCACAACTACGCCCTTATTTGGAAACTCAATCCGTTCTACAGTTCCTTCGTAAATCTCACCTTTTTTCATTGATAACTATATAGCTCCTTCTCTCAGTGGCTTTTACCGCACTATAATCACCAACTGCAAATGATTCTTCAACTCACAGCTAATTTCCATCTGCGGTTCTAATTCATATCTTTATAGTATACAGGAATTTTTTTCTTTTTCCAAGATATAAAAAATACAAACTTATCTACAAACTTTCCTATGGCATAAAAAATACTGCGTGAAACCGATTCTCCGGTTCCGCGCAGTATTTATTCTGATTCATTGACTAAATTATCACAATCAGTCTTTCTTTTCTTTCTCGTCGCTCTCATCCTCGAAGAAATCGTCGTCGAAATCATCATCAAAGTCGTCCTCGAAATCTTCCAGATAATCTGGAGTAAAGAAACGATATACGCCGTATGCAATCGCTGCAACTGCTGCTACAATACCGATAATGGCTAAAATCCAGAGAATACAGTTTTTCTGTTTCTCCTCTTCTTCTTTTCTGTGAAGGAATTCATTCAGTTTGGTTGCATTCATGATCTCTTCTACTCTGGAGAGCGCATCTTTGCTCATCATATCAAATTTATTCATACACTCCACATCCTTTCCCGCGTTTTGATCCGCAATTCTTGATTTTATTATACCATCTCTCAGCCGATTTTACTATATTTTTTATTGGATCTGGCGAAAATGTTTTAATACGGCATTACTGTTTTCGCATACGTGTACCGTAACAATACGGCAAACACGGTCTAACATTTCACCAGTTTTGCAAATGAAGCAAACATTTTTTTCACGCCCACGCGGTCAAAATTAACCGTCACCTCAAAATCCTTGCCGCCGTCCGCGATCTTCTGCACCGTTCCCTCGCCAAATTTGAGGTGGCAGACTCGGTCGCCCTCGCCGTAGGAAAGATGGTCGGCCTTCTGGACCGTAAATGCCTTGCCAAATGACGGTGCCGGGCTGGCTGGACGACTGCTGGAACTATAAGCGCTCTTATATGGATCCAGCGTGCGGCCAGAACCAGCACTTCCGGAACCATTCACACCGCCCCAGCCGCTCATCCGGGCTGCGCCGCGCTCCCAGACGGCATCGTTCTCTGAAAGAGGGTGTTTTCCAGACATTCCGCCAATCCGCACCCGATCGCCGTCTCCCGCGCCAGATACACCAAATCTGCCCGTTGTCCAGCCAGAAGTCCCCGAATCTTCAAATCCGCGTCTGCCCCGGCTCATACCGGCAGCCCGTTCAAAGACGGTCGGCTGCTCTTCCTCGTCCAGAAGCTGCGGCGGAATCTCCTCGATGAAGCGGCTGACCTTCGCAAACCGCGTTTCTCCATTGACCATGCGCTGTCTCGCCGCCGTCAGCGTCAGTTCTTTCTCCGCACGGGTGATTCCGACATAGCAGAGACGCCGTTCTTCTTCGATGGCGTCCTTATCATCCGAAAAGATGGACATGCTGCTCGGAAACAGCCCGTCCTCCATGCCGCTTAAATAGACATACGGAAATTCCAGACCTTTTGCGCCGTGCAAAGTCATCAGGACAATCCTGTTTTCGGATTCGTCCAGACTATCTACATCCGCTACCAGCGCAACCTCCTCCAAAAATCCGTCCAGCGTCGGTTCCTCCGCCGTGCTCATATAGCCGGTCGCCTTATTAACCAGCTCTTCCACGTTCTGCAGACGTGTTTCTCCCTCGATCTCGCCTTCCGCCTCCAGATCCTTCTTATATCCCGTCTCTTCCAGAATCGCCTCGATAAGTTCCGGGATCGAAAGGGCCGAAAGCCGCGACCGGAAGTTTTCGATCTGCTCCGTAAACTTCTCGATCTTATCCGCCGCCTTGCCGATCGTCGGCACGCCGCGCACGCGCAGCAGCGCATCATAAAAGCTCATGCCATTGGCAGACGCATAGATCGTCACTTTTCCGATCGAGGTCGCACCGATGCCGCGCTTCGGCACATTGATAACACGCTGAACCGCCAGATCATCGCGCCCATTCGCAATCGTCTTTAAATAGCAGAGAATATCCTTGATTTCCTTGCGCTGATAGAAATTGACGCCACCGACCAGCCGGTACGGAATGCTGTAATAAATACATTTTTCCTCCAGAAGACGCGACTGTGCATTGGTACGGTACAGCACGGCAAAATCCGAATATTCCGCATTTTTCTCTTCTTTCTCACGCTCAATATCACGGATAATGGCGTCTGCCTCCTCGTATGCCGTGTCATATTGACGGAAGCGCACCTTCGGTCCCTCGTCATTCGCCGTCCACAGCGTCTTGTCCTTTCTGCCGCGGTTGTGGCGGATCACCTCATTTGCCGCATTCAGGATGCTCTGGGTGGAACGGTAGTTCTGCTCCAGCTTGATAACGCGTGCGCCCGGAAATGCTTTCTCAAAACTTAAAATATTTTCGATATTTGCCCCGCGGAATTTGTAGATCGACTGGTCATCATCACCGACCACACAGATATTTCTGTACTTCTTTGCCAGCAGATCGACCAGCTTAAACTGTACAAGGTTCGTGTCCTGGTACTCGTCCACCATGATATACCGGAATTTGTCCTGATAATATTCCAGCACATCCGCGTTTGCCTCGAAAAGCTCTACCGTTTTCACCAGCAGATCGTCGAAATCCAGGGCATTATTCTTCTTGAGTTCTTTCTGGTATTCCCGGTAAATCTGAGCAATCTTTTTCTCCCGGAAGTCCGCTCCCGCCTGCTGCTCAAACTCATCCGCCGTGATCCGGTCATTTTTCGCCGCAGAAATCCGTGACAGCACCGCCCGCTCCTTAAACTGCTTCGGATCCGCCTGCATTTTCTTGAGCACCTGCTTCATCAGCGTTTTCTGGTCGTCGCCGTCATAGATAGTAAAATTCGTGTCATATCCCAGACGGTCGATAAACCGGCGCAGAATCCGAACGCAGCTCGAATGGAACGTGCTGACCCAGATCGCCTCCGCGCCTTCCCCCACAATCTTATCCACACGCTCGCGCATCTCCGCCGCCGCTTTATTGGTAAATGTGATCGCCATGATATTCCACGGCGCCACCCGTTTTTCCTCGATTAAATACGCAATCCGGTGTGTCAGGACGCGCGTCTTTCCTGAACCGGCGCCTGCCAGAACCAGGAGTGGTCCCTCCGTGTGAAAAACCGCCTCCCGCTGCATCGGGTTAAGTGTGTCGTATTTGCTCATATATGTTTCGTTCCCTTCTATCCTCTTATATAATCTATTTTTAATGACAAAAAGTATGTTCGAATACGCTCTAGTATAATCTATTTTCTCTTGGATGTCACGGAATTTTCATTGATTTTAAATTTCTCCTTGCTATCTGGTTTTCAAAACTATATAATATCACATAGAGAGTTCATGACAGCGGAAGCGCCAAAATCGCCTCCCTGTTTCGCAGCTTTCGAATTTCAACGCAGCGAGGTACATACATGAAATCAAACGAAGAACGCCTGCAGGATCTGCTGGCTTATGTTGATAGTCTGACCCGGGTGCATCCGTCGGAGATTCCCGGTATTGATTTATATATGGATCAGGTCACGACCTTCATGGACAGCCACCTGAACACTTCCAAATGGCTGGGCGAGGATAAGATCCTGACCAAAACCATGATCAATAACTACGCCAAAAATAACCTGCTGCCGCCGCCCGTCAAAAAACGCTACTCCAAGAATCATCTGCTGATGCTGATTCTGATTTATTATTTTAAAAATGTGATATCCTTTCGGGATATTGAGCAGCTCTTCTCGCCCATCAGCGAGCACCACTTTTCCCATGGTTCCAGCCCGGAATTAGAAGAGCTTTACAACGAAATCTTTTCGCTGGAAAAAGGGCAGCGCAAGCGCTTGCAGGAAGACGTCATGGCAAAATTTGACGCCGCCAGCCAGACATTCAAGGACTATGACTGTGAAGACCGCGAGTATTTACAGCTGTTCGCCTTTATCAGTGAGCTGGCGTTTGATGTCTATCTGAAAAAACAGATGATTGAAATCCTGGCGGAACAGCTCCGGCAGGAGACGCCGGTGAATCCGAAGAAGAAGAAATAGGCAGCACTTCCGCTGTACCGCCACACTCAAAAACAGGCTAAACAACAAAAATTTCAACCCATTTCACCATACACGATAAAAAAGACACTGGAATCACTTCCCCTTGTGGAAATTCTTTCAATGTCTTTTTTCTTTCATTTCTTTTTATCTTTCATTCAACCAGCTGCCAGCTCCTGGGACAATTCCACCCCAAGCCAAATTTGTCCATCTTTGGCAGGTTGGTTTGCTACACCTATGAAAGTACGCGCTTTATCTATCGTGCGTATATTCCTACTTCGTCTTACGCTTCCGTTTTCTCCGCCTCTTCCTGCTCTTTCACACGCGCAAATACCATATCATATCCGTCGCTTCCGTAATTTAAAGAACGGTTGACACGGCTGATCGTCGCTGTCGATGCGCCGGTCTTGTCCGCGATCTCCAGATATGTCTTCTTCTCGCGCAGCATCTTCGCTACTTCATATCTCTGGGAAAATGATAAAAGTTCATTAACTGTGCATACATCCTCGAAAAAGCTATAGCATTCGTCGGTATTTTTCAGTGTCAGAATCGCCTGGAACAGATGATCCACAGCTTCGGTTTTCAGTTTTTTATTCATAATGCAAGGCACCCCTTTTTAATATGTACTCCGAAAATATATTCATTTTTCCGTTTTTCTTATATTAACATATTAAAGTTTTAAAGTCTAGTATCTTGCCTATTTTTATGAATATTTTATTTTTCATCTGTTCACGCAATATACATTTATGCGAATCTGCCAAATCTTCTACAGCATAAACTTCTCCACCACATGAGCCACACCGTCGTCGTTGTTGGAATAGGTAATAAAGTCTGCAGCTTTCCGCACCGGAAGCACCGCATTCTCCATCGCTACACCTAATCCGGCATACTGAATCATCGTGAGGTCGTTGTAGCCGTCCCCACAGGCAATCATCTGCTCACGCGAAAGCCCGATGTGAGAAAGAAGGCGCTCTAACGACTGTGCTTTATCGATGCCCCTCGGAAGCACCTCCAGGAAAAACGGCTCCGAACGGTAAACGCTGAAATTCTTCCCCATCGCCGCCTTGACGCGCGGCTCGACCATCGCCAGGTAGTCTCCATCCTCCATCATCAGGTATTTCGGTACCGGATACGTGATCGCAGCTTCCATGTCGTCCACCTGTACTAACTCCATGCCGTTGATCCGCGCTTCCAACTTTGCATAGGGACTGTCACTCTGGTTCGTCAGAAGCTTTGCCCCCGCCTCATCGTAACTCAAAAGCCCCACCTGTTCCTCCTCGGCCAGGCGTATAATCTTCTGATTCGCCTCCTGCGGCAGGGAACGGCTGAATATGATCTCGCCGGTTTTGCAGTTCGTGATCCTGCCTCCATTAAACGACAGAATATAACTGCCGTATTTTGCCAGCTCCAGCTCTCTCGCAAGCGGCAGCACTCCCGGCGTCGGACGCCCGGACGCCAGTACAATCTTCTTTCCGCGCTCCTGAAGCTCCATCAGACGCTGCTTCGTCTTTGGCGTAATCACCTTATCTCTGTTTGTTAAGGTTCCGTCCAGATCCAGGACGATAATCTCATAACTATGTTTTTCGGTCATATTTACTCCACATTCAAATCATACATACTATTTTGTCAATTAGCAACATGCCACATTACTTAATGCAATCCCTTCTTAATTTCTCAAATGGTTAACTCATATACTTCCGTTACTTTTGCCATTGCTTCCTGTATCCCCTCTATGAAAGATTTTTTTGCAATGCATCAATTAATTCCTCTACAACAATTGGCTTGGATAGAAATCCATTCATACCGTATTCCAGCGCTTCCTTCCTGTCTTCATCAAAAGCATTGGCAGTCATGGCAAGAATAGTGATTCCCGCCTGTGCCGGATCATCCAGGGCACGAATCCGCTTTGTGGCCTCATACCCGTTCATGACAGGCATCTGCACATCCATCAACACAAGATCATAACCGCCTGGTTTTGATTTTTTTACTTTCTCTACTGCCTCTGCTCCATTTTCGGCAGTATCAACCAGAAAGCCATATTCATTCAGGAGCTCCACCGCAATTTCACGGTTCAGTTCATTGTCTTCCACAAGCAATATACATCTGCCCTTGAAATCTGAACCTGCTGCCGGGAGAATATTATCCTCTTGCTCAGCCTGCCTCTGACCGATAGCTATCATCAAGGTCTCTCTGATATCTGACATAAACATAGGTTTCGAACAGAATGCTGTAACCCCTGCCGCTCTGGCCTCCACTTCGATATCCGACCAGTCATAAGCCGTCAGGATAATGATTGGTGTATGGTCACCCAGACTGCGGATCTGGCGGGTCACTTCAATCCCGTTCATATCCGGCAGACGCCAGTCAATGATATACGCATGGAATGCATCCCCCAGTTCCATAGACTGCCGCGCCCGGAGAACAGCCTCCTTACCGGAAAGAGTCCATTCTGAACGCATTCCAACCTTGACAAGCATCTTTGTCACACTGTCACAGGTATTAAAATCATCATCTACCACCAATGCCTTAAGACCTTCCAGCTCTACGATCTTCTCTATGCGGTGATGCTCAGTCTGAATCCGAAATGGCAGACGGACAATAAATTCGGTACCTTTGCCCTGTTCTGTCTGAACCTCAATGGTTCCACCCATCATATTTACAATGTTCTTGGTGATCGCCATGCCAAGTCCTGTACCCTGAGTCTTGCTGACCGTGGAAGTCCGTTCCCTCTCAAAAGGAGAAAAGAGCTTCTGTACAAATTCCGGGCTCATACCGATTCCGTTATCCTTTACCCGGATCTCATACAGTTCACTGCCTTTTACTGTTCCCGGGAACTGCTTTAACCGGACAGAAACGGTTCCACCTGCAGGCGTAAACTTAATGGCATTGGACAAAAGATTCAACAGCATCTGATTCAGACGCGTCTTATCACAATAGACGTACTCATTCGTCACATCCATTGCATCCATATAAAGCTCCAGCTGCTTCGCATGAATCTGCCCACTGACGATGGTCTTCAGATCATGAAGCACTTCCGACAGGCTCACCTCTATTTCTTCCAGATGAATCTTTCCACTCTCGATACGGCTCATATCCAATATATCATTGATCAGGGAGAGCAGATGGTTACTGGACGAAAGGATCTTGCTTAGATAATCCCTGACTTTTTTCTGATTGTCAATGTTGCTTACAGCCAATGTTGTAAGGCCAATAATTGCATTCATGGGTGTCCGGATATCGTGGGACATATTGGAAAGGAACGTACTCTTTGCACGATTGGCAGTCTCCGCAGCACGGACTGCCTCAGAAAGTGCCTGATTCATTTTCCGGTCAGAGGTACGATCCGACATAACCAGAATAAATTTCTTTTTCCCGTTTACCTCACTGCCCATTGCAATATTATGAAACCAGCGTCGTTCTCCTGTTTTCAAATGAGCATATTCACAATCCCATTCCTTCTGTTCATTTACCTGAATTTCTTCCAGATAATTCGTTTCCGGATCTTGTGACTCTGTGAGATGCAGTTTTCCCAAAACACGAATATCTTTACGGATTTGTTCCACTGTAATACCCAGCAATTTTTCCGCATTCGGGCTGACATAATCTGCCTGTTGTCTTTTTGCATCCAGCATCAGAAAAACATCATTTACATTCATTGACAGCTTTTGAAACAATTCGTCCCGGTACAGGATCTCCGTATCCTTTTTCCTAAGATTTCTCCTGTTTTTTTGCACAATAAGGCTAATTAAAAAGGCGGCAGCACAGAGCACAACTGCACCTACAAGAAGAATCGTACTATACTGCAGACTGTTCATACTGGCATTCACAATATCCACCTGAACAAGTCCCAGAAACATCCAGTCCTGAATATCTGATTTTTCATAGACCAGATAGTAGCTTCTTCCATCAAGCTTTACCATTCCCGCATCGCTACGCCCTTCTTTAAACTTTTCCGAAAGCTCATTGATCTCTCTTTCAGGCATCTCCGAATGCTCTCTCAGAACGGCGAAGAAATTATACACTCTCCCCCACGACTCGGAAGAATGATCCACCACAACACGACCATCCTGATGAACCACATAACTCTGGGCATTTCCGTCGAAAGCAGAGATGTCCAGTACATTTACGATATCAGAATTCTCATAGGCAATGGCAATCGCATCATATTCAAATCCCTGATAGCTTCCATAGACCTTGGAAGTTGCAAAAACAAGCAGCTGGGCTTTTCCAGGAACTGCTGCATTTGTTATCACATCACTTCCCTGCCGGAGCTCCTCTTCCATATTCCCCTGTAATCCAAGATACCCTGTTTCACCTGTTACCTTCTTATAGTTTCCGTCAGCTGACAGAAAAAAGAATTCTAAAAATCCGGCATCTTCCTGTGCTTTCTCTATATATTCACGAATTTTGTCTTCATTAGAGATGTTCTGCAGATTCTCTCCCCAGATATGAAGATAGGTCAGATTCTTGTCTGTCAGTTCCCGCAGCATATTATCAGACTGATGAAAAATCTCTGTCAGATGAGACACACTTTCCTCATATACCGTTTTCGACACAAATTCAAAATATCGGAAAACCGTCAATACGATTCCAAGAAAAACAGCTATAACGACAGCTGCCTTGAATTGTTTGCTATTGACAAGCTTCTTTTTGTCTGTATTATGATTCTTAATATCCATTTTTCTCACCTCAGAGCCATATAGTCTTCATGCTCTGCAAGAACGGCATCACCATCTGAAATATATCCTATCCAGGTATCCTTCACAGAAGTATCTCTTATATCAAACACAATATTATCATCTACCGGATAATTCTCCATGTATTTAGGTGTCGTCAGGCAGGTTACCGTGAACATCTCTTTGTCCTGAACTTTCTTTCCATCCTTCGTAACTCTGTTCAATGTATAACCATTATCCGTTTCCCGGAGCTCCACAGAAATACCACTGAACACAGGGAGAGAACCTCGGTTAAAGGGAATAAAGCCTCCCTCATAGCCTTCCACAAAATTTCTGACAGTCTCCTTCAGTTCCGCCCCACTCATCTTACTGCTGTAAGCTGAAAGACCATTGGGCATGATCATGTCACCCGCCATTTTTTCTGTGTAACCGGCTTTCAGCACGTTTCCAGTAAAGCTGTTTCCAGTGGTGATCAGCACATCCGTATCATAAATGCCGCGCAGAGTGTTTGCCATAACCGAATAAGCCGCATTACCTCCACTGGTATGGAAACGATTGGAATATGATTTCTGTGAATCTAACAGGATATCCTCAGAGATAGTCTGCTCATTCAAAAGCTGGGTGTTAAAGGACTGATAAGCCTGCTCTGCATCGTATTCTCCTGCAATCATCTTAGATACCACATCCTTGGAAACAGCGAAAAAATCATTTGACGCAATACGGATATACATATGATTTTCTTCAATCACAGGTTTCACATCTTTCAGATATTCTGTAAGATGGATATCCACATCCTGGCTGTAGCTTAAGAGATCCTGACCATCATAAAGGATCTGTTTCTGTGCATTCTCAGAAAGCATCGTGTTCAATACCTTCATGGCTTTCTGCCGTCGTGTTTCATCCTGTGCCAGGTCACGGTTTAAAGCCACCTGAAAATAGGGTGTAGTCATCAGCCATTTTTCGCCGTTTTCTTGAAAGAATGGCAGAAATATTGTTTGAATGCCCTGATCCTGAAACATTTTTACACCGGAAGAGCTTCCAAAGTACATGGCAAGCTTCCCATTTTGATACATTTCTACTATATCATCATAATTCAAATCCAGATCGTCCTGACTCAGACCGATATCCCGGATGAACTGTTCCATACGTTCAAAAGCCGCCGGCCAGACGGTGCTGTCCAGACCTTCTCTCTTTGTATTATCCGGGTCACTGTAGGTCGTCCGCCACTTGCGTCCGTCTACAGAAGACAACTCTGATGCTGACAGCCCCTGCAGTGTCTCCATACAGGTATAATCATAAAAATAGTCTGCAGTAAACCCACGGATTCCCTCATCGTCAAATGCCTGACAGGCAGAGACGAAGCTGTCATAATCGGTTGGCAGCGGAATATCGTACTCTTCAAAAAGATCCTTGTTCACTACAAAGCCATGGGCATCTGCGCACACTGGAAGCCAGTTTACGCTGCCATCCTCATTCCTAAAATTGTTTAGATATGTATCATAGACAGCACCAGCCGCATTGGTTGTAGAAAGATCCATCAGACTATCTTTCAGAGGACTTGCATCATGCAGTGAAAAACGACAGCAGGTTATAATATCCGGCAATCCTTCATTTTCATCCAGAAATCTGTAAAAATCCAGATCATTATTTCCTACTACAAATTCAACATTGATATCCGGAAGCTGCTTCTGAATATAGGGTGCGTATTTTTCATACAGTTTTGTACTCCATAAATACACCGTGATGGTTTCTGCATCTTCTTTTTCTGCACTCTTCCCGCCACAGCCTGACAAAAGAGATATAGCAGTCACCATCACCAGAAGCACAGCAAGTAACTTATTTCTATTTTTCTTTTTCATTACGAATCCCCCTAAAACTGCGTTCCTCTAGTTCATAAATTACCTTTACCAGTAATTTTTCATCAACAGGCTTAGAAATATGTTCATCCATCCCTGCTTCTTTTGCTTTTATTCTGTCCTCCGCGAACGCATTTGCTGTCATTGCAATGATCGGTATCACCTTAGCATCTTTTCTATCCATGGAACGAATCGTCTTTGCTGCTTCATAACCATTCATAACCGGCATCATGATATCCATAAGAATCGCATCAAATTCACCGGGTTCACTTTTTTTGAATCGTTCAACGGCTTCCTGCCCATTCCATGCCTTAGTCACGACAGCACCTTCATTCTGAAGCACAAATTCAGCAATTTCCATGTTCAGCTCATTATCTTCTGCCAGAAGAATATGCAGTCCCTTTATAGATTTTCCATCTGATACATCTTTCTTTTCTTCCCGTTTATCCGAATTCAGATCGATTTTAAATGGAATCCGGATCACAAAGGTAGTCCCTGCACCGTTTTCACTTTCAAAGGTAATGGTTCCACCCATTGTCTCAATCAACTTCTTTGCAATCGGCATTCCCAGGCCTGTTCCGGCAAATTTTGTACGGCTTCCTGCATGTTCCTGGGCAAACGGTTCAAAAATATGTTTCTGAAACTCATCTGTCATTCCGATTCCGGTATCCCGGCAGACAAATTCTATCGTTGTCATCTCTGGCTGTCCGGATGGAATCTCCCGGCAGCTAATATAGATATGTCCGTTTTTTCTGTTATATTTCACCGCATTCGACAGTATATTCATCATCACACGTTTCACATATCCTGGACTTCCAATAAACTTCCGATGTGTGATTTCTTTCTTCTCCCACACGATCCGGATATTCTGTTCTGCCGCCATCTGCTCGATCACAACAAGTACTTCCCTGGAAATACGGCTCAGATCAAACGGAATTTCTTCCAAAATCACTTCGCCCGACTCCAGCTTACTCATATCCAGGACATCGTTTACCAGTTCCAGCAACAAATTGGATGCCTCTTTCACCTTTGTTCTGTATTCTGTCTGTTTCTCCATATCATCTGCACAATGATCTGCCATATTGACCAAACCGCAGATTCCATTAATCGGAGTCCGGATATCATGGCTCATCCGCTGAAGAAACTCTGTTTTTGCCCGATTAGCGGCTTCCGCCTTTTTTGCAGCTATCAGAAGTTCTGCTTTATATTTTTCATCCTTTTCCCGTTCTTGTTTCTCATGTTCCAGATTGGTTCTGGAGATACAGAACCAAAATATACCAACTATCAAAGCATATAGAAAAATGACACCAGTCACACTTAATGGAAGGTTATGAAACACTTCCGCATCCGGAAGATATGCATAAATATAATAATCCCTCTGCTTCAGCATGATTCCGTAGCATCCGGTTCCTTCATTCTTCAAATGAAAAATATGCTGGCTGTCTGTATGGCTTTTCATTGCCTGAACAACCTCATTGTCGGCCGTATTCTGCCCCAACAGGCTCTCATCGTTACTGGCAACAACGAGCCCATCGTCTGCAACAATAATTGTTCCATCTTTCTGGACACTATAGCCATTTAAAAGCCCCTGTATTGTCAAAGTATAGTTTCTGGTAAATTCAGGAGATGTGTAATAGTAAATTGCCACAATACCCGGTGCGTCTTTTCTGGCGCAGGCTGCAATGTCGATCCGGGACCCGTCTTCCCTGGCAAGCCGTTCCGAATAGCTTCTTTCTTCATATCCGGCAAAATCCATGATAATTTCTTTTTGCAGATACTTCGTAATCTCATCCGTCAGTGACTCGTTCATGCTGTACTCACAGACCGTCTTTCCTTCTGCATCAAGTACAAGGATACCATCCACCCAGAGTGTCTGCAGATTATCCTTCAGAAACTCCCGGCTTAACTGACCGCCGTTTTCTGTTTCCATGTTAATATTGGTACTCATCTGTCTGGCACTTTCAATGGCACGGAGGAGACTTTTGGATTCCGAAGATTCATTATAATGGGTGTAGGTGGAGCACTGCACTTTCACATAGTTTACGATCTCTACCATTCTTTCTTCTGCTTCCGCTTTTTCCGCGTGGAAGAAATAAAACAGAGAGACTACAGCCACACAGATTCCAAGCAAAATACCAATTATTTTAATCTGGTTTTCCTTCGTTCTTCCCTTAATATCCAAGATTATCCACCTCCAGATACTTCTCCGGATCATCCAGATATTTTTCAATGATTTTCAGGGATGTGCCATCCTGACGCATTTCCTCCAGAATCTGATCCATCCGTTCACAGATTCCCCGCTCATCCTCTTTTGCAAAAGCAACCCCTATTCCGGTGATCATCAGCGGTTCTTCCAGGATACGAAAGCTTATGCCATCATCCTTCATATACTGGACAATCGATTCCTCATGTGCGGCAACTGCATCTACATATCCTTTCCCCAGAAATGTATAGATCAGTTCCCGGTGTCCCAGGCTGATCAGATTTCCCAGTTTTGGGATTCTCTCATCCGTCCGGTTCAGAAAGATGCCCTCCGGTTTGGTTGTGGACTGGACAGCCAGATTCTTTCCCTCCAGGTCACTCAGTTTATAGATGTCACTGCTCTCATTTACAGCAACCACCTGACGGCTTGCTATGTACGGTCCGGCCCAGCGGTAATCATCCAGGCGCCCTTCCATGGAAAAACAGCCCATGATGCAATCTATCTCTCCACTCTCCACCAGCTCTTTCTTCTTCTCCCAGTTAATCTGGACAACATTCACCTGATAGCCCATTCTTCTGAAAGCTTCTGTAGCCAGTTCTACATCGATTCCCGTCGGCACACCATCTTCATTCAGATAATTGTATGGTGGATAGTTGTCGCTTCCGAGTGTGATGACGGGTTTTCCCGTTTCTTTTTTATTCTCATCTGTATTTTTGCACCCTGCCAGGGTGACTGCTAAGATTCCAACAAGCAGAATACCTGCGATCACTCTTTTTCCTTTCATTTTCCTTCCATCCCTGTTATTCTTTTCTACTTTTTTCACATCTGATTTCCGGCTATTTATTACGATTCAGTGGCCTGCGCTTCGGTGCCCCCGCACATAAGACTTAATTTTCTAATATGATCAAAAAAAGCTCCATGTAAAAAATTTACAGGAACTTTATCTATAATACCCACTTAACTCTTACCTTATATTCTTACACTTTTGATTATAGCATTCAAAATATACCATGTCCATAAAAATTGCCATCATCCATGTTTTTTTTCATAAACAGCCGCCGGTTATTTATATAAAAGAACCCCCTTACTTTCGTAAGGGAGTCCTCATTTACTCATCTATTCAAGGATATTTCCTTAAAATTATTTCTCAGCGATTGCAGCCTGTGCAGCAGCCAGACGAGCGATCGGCACACGGAACGGTGAGCAGGATACATAGTCAAGACCAATCTTGTGGCAGAACTCTACGGAAGACGGGTCGCCGCCGTGCTCGCCGCAGATACCTACATGAAGGGTCGGGCGCTCTGCTTTACCTAACTTAATCGCCATCTCCATCAGCTTGCCTACGCCGGTCTGATCCAGTTTTGCGAATGGATCGTTCTCGAAGATCTTCTTGTCGTAGTAAGCGTTCAGGAACTTGCCTGCATCATCACGGGAGAAGCCGTAGGTCATCTGAGTTAAGTCGTTTGTACCGAAGCAGAAGAATTCAGCCTCTTTTGCGATGTCGTCAGCGGTCAGAGCTGCACGCGGGATCTCGATCATGGTACCTACTTCGTACTTCAGATCAACGCCTGCTGCTGCGATCTCCTCGTCAGCGGTCTTCACAACGATATCTTTTACATATTTTAACTCTTTCGCATCGCAAGCGAGCGGAATCATGATCTCCGGTTTTACGGACCAGTCAGCGTGAGCTTTCTGTACGTTGATAGCTGCACGGATAACTGCCTTGGTCTGCATAACAGCGATCTCCGGATAGGTAACTGCCAGACGAAGTCCACGGTGACCCATCATCGGGTTAAACTCATGCAGGGAAGCAATCAGGTTCTTGATGAACTCTACAGATTTGCCCTGAGCGTCAGCCAGTTTCTTGATGTCCTCTTCCTCAGTCGGAACGAACTCATGCAGCGGCGGATCCAGGAAACGGATAGTTACCGGGTTGCCCTCCAGAGCCTCGAACAGACCTTCGAAGTCGCCCTGCTGATACGGAAGGATCTTATCCAGAGCTGCTTCTCTCTCTTCTACAGTGTCAGCACAGATCATCTCACGGAAAGCAGCGATTCTGTCTTCCTCGAAGAACATATGCTCAGTACGGCAAAGACCGATACCTTCTGCGCCAAGCTCTCTAGCTTTCTTCGCATCTGCCGGTGTATCAGCGTTGGTACGAACTTTCAGTCTTCTGAACTTGTCAGCCCATGCCATAACGCGGCCGAATGTACCAGCGATGGTAGCGTCTACGGTCTTGATCTCGCCCTCGTAAATATTACCGGTTGTACCATCAATGGAGATGAAGTCTCCCTCATTGAACTCTTTACCAGCTAATGTGAATTTCTTATTTTCTTCATCCATAGCGATGTCGCCGCATCCGGATACACAGCAGGTACCCATACCACGGGCAACTACGGCTGCGTGAGAGGTCATACCACCACGAACGGTTAAGATACCCTGAGCAACCTTCATACCGGTAATGTCTTCCGGAGAGGTCTCAAGACGAACTAAGACAACCTTCTCGCCCTTTTCAGCCCATTTCTCAGCATCCTCTGCAGTGAATACAACTTTACCGCAAGCAGCACCCGGAGAAGCACCTAAGCCTTTTCCAAGCGGAGTAGCTGCCTTTAATGCAGCAGCGTCAAACTGCGGATGCAGCAGTGTATCGAGGTTACGCGGGTCGATCATAGCGACTGCTTCTTCCTCTGTCTTATGTCCTTCATCTACCAGGTCGCAAGCGATCTGCAGAGCTGCCTGAGCAGTTCTCTTACCGTTACGGCACTGTAACATATAAAGTTTACGGTTCTCTACAGTAAACTCCATATCCTGCATATCATGGTAGTGGTTCTCAAGCACATCGCAAACCTTGATGAAATCTGCATATGCCTCCGGGAACTCCTGCTCCATCTGAGCGATCGGCATCGGAGTACGAACACCAGCAACTACGTCCTCGCCCTGTGCGTTCTTTAAGAACTCGCCCATCAGCTTCTTCTCGCCGGTTGCCGGGTCACGGGTAAATGCAACACCTGTACCGGACTCATCGTTTAAGTTACCGAATACCATCGGCATTACGTTTACTGCAGTACCCCAGGAATACGGAATATCATTATCTCTTCTGTATACGTTCGCACGTGGGTTGTCCCAGGAACGGAATACAGCTTCGATTGCTAATTTTAACTGAACAACCGGGTCAGACGGGAAGTCCTCACCTAACTGTTTTTTGTACTCAGCCTTGAACTGCTCAGCCAGAGTCTTTAAGTCAGCAGCAGTCAGTTCGATATCGTACTGAACACCCTTCTCTTCTTTCATCTTGTCGATGAGCTGCTCGAAGTATTTCTTACCAACTTCCATAACGACATCCGAGAACATCTGGATGAAACGTCTGTAGGAGTCATATACAAATCGCTCAAATTTCGGGTCCGGGTTGCCTGCGATCATCGCTGCAACTACCTCGTCATTTAAACCAAGGTTTAAGATGGTATCCATCATACCTGGCATGGATGCTCTCGCACCGGAACGAACCGATACTAACAGTGGGTTCTTCAGATCGCCAAATTTCTTTCCATTGAGCTCTTCCATCTTCTTAACGCCTTCCATGGTCTGTGCCATGATCTCGTCGTTAATCTTGCGACCATCTTCGTAATACTGGGTACAAGCCTCAGTTGTGATTGTAAATCCCTGTGGAACCGGCAGACCGATGCTTGTCATCTCCGCCAGGTTCGCTCCCTTTCCTCCCAGCAGGTTACGCATGGTCATGTCGCCCTCGCTAAACATATAAACCCATTTTGCCATAAGTATTTTCCTCCTATACTCGTTTATGTTTTACATTCACATATTTGTATTTATGTGAAAGATAAAAGCCATCGTGAATATTATAACATAAACTGCGGTCTAGTAAAGAGTTTTTTTGAATTATTTCCAACTTTTTTTCGATCAATATATATTTTTTTGTAATTTTCGCGAATATTAAATGAGATGACTATCCAGAACAGTGCCTAATCTTCCCCAAAATAAATTTCGTTCTTTGCAAAATGCCAAAAATGTCACAAGCCCTCTCTAACACAAAAAGCAGAAACCATCTCCTGTTTTCTGGAATATGGTTTCTGCTTTTTTGTTTATTTAAAGATTAGAAACGGAACTTATCCTCAAAGTAGTTCTTTAACTCGGCGATCGGCACACGTACCTGCTCCATAGTATCACGGTCACGTACAGTTACAGCCTGATCAGTCTCGGATTCGAAGTCATAGGTGATGCAGAACGGAGTACCGATCTCATCCTGACGGCGGTAACGCTTACCAATGTTTCCTCTGTCATCGAACTCGCAGTTGTAGTACTTGGAAAGCTCTGCGTAGATCTTCTCTGCTCCCTCGTTAAGCTTCTTGGACAGCGGAAGCACACCGATCTTAACCGGTGCAATCGCCGGATGGAAGTGAAGAACGGTTCTCACATCGCCCTCGCCGATCTCCTCCTCATCGTAAGCTGCACACAGGAATGCCAGCGTCACACGATCAGCACCCAGGGACGGTTCAATCACGTACGGGATGTATTTCTCCTTCTTCTCATCGTCAAAGTAGGTCATATCCTGACCGGAGGTGTTCTGATGCTGGGTCAGATCGTAATCGGTACGGTCTGCGATACCCCACAGCTCGCCCCATCCGAACGGGAACAGAAATTCCAGATCGGTCGTCGCCTTGCTGTAGAAGCAAAGCTCTTCCGGAGAATGGTCGCGCGCGCGCATCTCATCCGGCTTGATGCCAAGTGTCTGCAGCCAGTCGATGCAGTGCTGTTTCCAGTATGCAAACCACTCAAGGTCGGTTCCCGGTTCACAGAAGAACTCCAGCTCCATCTGCTCGAACTCTCTGGTACGGAAAGTAAAGTTACCCGGTGTGATCTCGTTACGGAAAGATTTACCGATCTGACCGATACCAAACGGGATCTTCTTGCGGGAGGTTCTCTGTACGTTCTTGAAGTTTACAAAGATACCCTGTGCAGTCTCCGGACGCAGATATACGGTGTTTTTTGCATCCTCGGTAACTCCCTGGAAAGTCTTGAACATCAGGTTAAACTGACGAATGTCGGTGAAATCATGCTTGCCGCAGCTCGGACAGCAGATGTTATTGTCATCAATGTACTGTTTCATCTGCTCCTGGGACCAGCCGTCTACGGAACCCTCGATCTCGATGTTGTGCTCTGCCATATAATCCTCGATGAGCTTATCTGCACGGAAACGCTCTTTACAGCTCTTGCAGTCCATCAGCGGGTCAGAGAAGCCGCCCAGATGTCCAGATGCCACCCATGTCTGGGAGTTCATGAGAATCGCACAGTCTACACCTACGTTGTACGGGCTTTCCTGAATAAATTTCTGCCACCATGCACGTTTTACATTGTTTTTCAGTTCTACGCCCAGATTGCCGTAGTCCCATGTATTGGCAAGGCCGCCGTAAATCTCAGAACCCGGATATACAAATCCTCTTGATTTTGCGAGCGCCACGATTTTGTCCATCGTCTTTTCCATTTGTCTTGTCCTCCTGATTCATTTATCATTGTACCCGTCCCCGCCTCTTCTTTCGATATCTGGCAGATGGACGAATTTAACAATCATTCTGTTTTTTATCTTTTAAAAATCACATAAGCCGTGCCTGTTCCCGGCAGACTGACGGTTGAATCGTCTTTTAACTCGGTATTCGAACTGCGGTAAAGCACTTTTCCGCCGACCATCAGCGTCGCACCGCCCTCGCTCCGGACTGCCATGCCGCTTTTTTCATTCTGAACCGTATCCGTTCCGGCTTCGCTTCCATCTGCCTTTACCAGCTCACCCTCGGAAAACCATCCATCGGCAATCGCCTCCGAAAGCGGCTTTGCCTCCAGCGCCGTCAGGGAGTTGCTGGTGTCCTCGTTGTCATTCGTCTCTCCGAATGCTTTCAGATCTTCAAAGGAAGCATAATCAAAGATCGCAGTCACCGTGTCTTTTCCCGCTTTCACACTTTTCAATGCTGCCGGCAATCTCTCGGCATTTTTCTGGTTCTGTGCCAACGCCCCGGCGCCTTTTTCTTCATTAAAATGAATCACTGCCGTCTCTAAATACTGCTTTAATTCATTCTCATCGACCGAAATACCGCCGGTCTGCTCCACCAGAGCACTCGACAGCGCCCCGTCTTTTGCCACATATACGCAGCTCTCCGAAGGGGAAAAGGCGGTTTCCCGTGAGCCACAGCCGGACAGCATCACACCCACGGTACACGCTGCCAGAAGAAATCCTCTTTTTTTCATTGCTCTTCCTCCCAAGCGCAAAAATGCTCCTACAACCAAGTTTTTATAGTATACCTGCTTTTCTATGTATTTTCAAGACTTGGACCTGAAAAAACGCATACTCGCACTTCCGTTTCCAGAGATACCTGCCTTTCAACCGTAAATCCTGCTTTTTGTCAGCGTCCCCCATTCAGGGTCTTCCAGATATCCGGACGGTACCTCCGCAGCACGCGCGCCGCCTGATAACAGAGTGTCACTGCAAGCAGCGGCATACACACATACATAAACATCGAAACCAGCTGGCTGCCCGGAAATATCAGCGCCGCCGCCTTATTGAGGAAACGGACCACCACAAAGTGCGTCGCATAGATAAAAAAGGTGCAGGTCATAAACGGTCTGACTTCTCCCAGCCAGCGCTCGTTTACCATCATCCAGATACCGATGACTGCCAGAAGCTGGTAGAGAACGATTCCCGGCACAAAATAGTGGGTATAATAGCTCCTGCTGAGCACGATTCCCACTGCCAGCAGGCACACCCCCAGTGCCGCCCGCTTCCACGACCATACCGCCTCCGCCCATTTTCTCCCGTGCAGCGCCGCATAGGCGGCAAAGGAATAATAAATCAGGGCGTCCAGATTCAGCTCCGGCAGCGCCACTCCCTTGAAAAGTGCCACAAGTAGCACCAGCAGAAATGCCGCGCCGGTCCAGATATTTTTCAGAAACAGATACAGCACCGGTGCCAGCAGCACCAGCAGAATGATCTGATACATGAACCAGAACACCGGATTGAAGGTATACTTGGTGATCGCCTGCCATGCGCCCGACGGCGTGATCACCAGATCCGTCCGGTTGGCGATCGTCTGCAGTCCCGGAATCCGGCTCGCCGCCACATACGCCACGTAGTAGATAGTATTCCAGAGCAGGTACGGAACCAGAAGCGAATGCAGACGTTTATTTAATTTTTCTCCCAGCCGCTTCATCGTGAAGTTCCGGTAGAACAGGTAGGCAGACAGCATGATAAAGCATGGGATGTCCACCCGCAAAATTTCCTGCATGACCGGGTACTGGAAATGCCACCACGGTGCGTCCTGCCCCAGTTCCGGGAAAAACAGATCCGCGTTGCCGGAATGCGTCCAGATGACCATGAGGCAGCAGATGAAATTGAACCAGGCGATTTTCTGGTGGAATTTGGCTTCTGGCATATAAACAGCTCCTCCCTGGATAGTTGTATGTTATGTAATCGTCTGCAATATTTCCAATGAGTGAAAACTTTTATCTACATATGCCCTCTTATTCCGCTCCACATTCGCCGCAAATTGTGCAAATGCATCTTCTTTCAGAAGAAATGTATACAACTTCTCGATCGGCGCGTAGATGACGTACTGCCAGGCGTAGCGTGCGGAGTCTCCGGCGCGCAGGGGTGGATCTTCGGTGTATTCGCCGTTGATGACCATGATTTTTAATTCGAAGATGCGCTGTACAAGTTTGTTGGGGAGTGCGGGTTTTAGGAGGGCGCGGAAGGACTGGTAGAGTAATCGCAGCATTTCTCTTGCCTCCAGACCTTCTCTTCCGAAGTATTCGGCGAATTCAGCAAAATAGGAGGCGTAGCAGGCGCATTCAACGTCCTGTTCAAGTCCTTCGAAATAGTTTTCGATCTCCGCGCCATAGAGATTGTAGGCATCCCGCGTCTCAGAAAGTGTGAAGGTTCCAAATGCGAAAGGCCGGCTTGCCGCACGCAGCAAACTTCCAGTGCGCTTCGCCCCGCGGGCAAATGCCGTGATTTTTCCGCGGTCTCCCGTCAGGAGAATCAGACGTTTATCAAATTCACCGACCGGGGCTGCATAAAGCACCATTCCGGTTGTCTGTATCAAATCTCGCATGCAGCCCTTCCTTCCCTCACTTAAATTTCTTTCGGGTTATATCCGTAATTCTTCATATACATATCGCTGTCTCTCCACTCCCGGCGCACTTTGACCCAGAGTTTCAGGTTGACCTTCGTGTCCATCAGATTTTCAATTTCCATCCGGGCAGCGGTTCCGATACGTTTTAACATCGATCCGCCTTTTCCGATGATGATGCCCTTGTGGGAATCGCGCTCGCACACGATCGTTGCATCCACGTCGATGATGCCGTTTGGGCGCTCTTTCATCTGGTCGATGACAACTGCAATGCCGTGCGGGATCTCGTCGTCCAGCATCCGAAGCGCTTTCTCGCGGATCAGCTCCGCTGCGATCTGGCGCATCGGCTGGTCGGTGACGGTATCCTCATCGTAAAACTGCGGACCTGCCGGGAGATATTTAAAAATACTGCTCTTGACATCCTCGATATTCATCTCTTTGAGAGCCGAAACCGGGATAATCTCCGCAAAATTCAAAATATCCTTATATGCCGCGATAAAGGTCAGAATCTCTTCCTTCGATTTGACCGTATCAATTTTATTAATAACCAGAATGACCGGCGTCTTGATCTTCGAAAGCTGCTCTGCAATGTGACGCTCGCCTGCCCCGATGAAGGTGGTCGGCTCTACCAGCCAGAGAATCACGTCAACCTCTTTTAACGTATTCTCTGCGACATTGACCATGTACTCGCCCAGCTTGTTTTTCGCCTTGTGGATACCCGGTGTGTCCAGAAAAATGATCTGTCCGCGCTCGTCTGTGTAAACCGTCTGGATACGGTTCCGGGTCGTCTGCGGCTTCTCAGATGTGATCGCGATCTTCTGTCCGATCAGGTGGTTCATCAGCGTGGATTTGCCGACATTCGGACGCCCGATCAGGGTCACAAAGCCAGATTTAAACTCTTTTGTATCTGTATTTGCCATCTTGTTTCCTTTCACTTACATTTTATTTAGTTAAACAGATTTTTCACCGTCTTAAACAGATCCTGATTTGCCTTGACTTTTTCTGCATTTCCAATCGCACAGATGCTCTGCTCACTGAGCACTGCCCTGATAATCGGCGCCAGCTCCCGGATATCCTCCGGAGTAACTGCCAGGATCTCGTCTCTCTCTTTCTGGATCATCGCATCCGTCACGCCGGTAAACCAGGCCGCGTCGGCGCGAATGCCTTTGTACGGCGACAGAAGCGGCGCATCAAGGTCGCTGATGGTTCCAATCACGAATTTCGTCATATCACGCTCGTCTGCCTCAAACTGCTCCAGATACGGCACGATACCCTCGTAAACCTCATTCGTCTCACGCAGGTTCGGATCGCGGTAGGAAACGAAATAGCTGTCGCCAAACCGTCCGGCTCCATTCATGACGCCGTAAGCGCCGCCCTTGACACGGACATTGATCCACAGATAATCATATCCGAGAATGACTTTCAGCGTCCGCAGCGTGCCCTTGTATGCCAGCCCTTTCTCCACGAAATTGCCGCAGCGCGCCAGATAATTGACCTGGGAGGAGGTCATGAAGCCCTCGTTTAAGTTCTCTTTTTTCCACTCAAACGGATAAACGGTTCCGTCTCCCTGTGGAAGACGTTCTTTTAAAAGCGGAAGCGCTGCTTCAAGCCCTGCCTGATCGTCGGCTGCTGCCGTGTAGCTTATCAGCATATTTTCTTTTGTAAACAGGCGTGCCGCCGTCTCTTTTAATTTCGCGATCACCTCGCCCTTTTTCTCCTCAAAGTGCTTTGCCGTCTCTTCAAGGAACTGGTAGAAGCCGATTCCGCCCGTGCAGTCGTCAAATGCCGATTCTGCTGAAAAATAGGAGCTGGCTCTCATCACTGCCGCTGAATGTGCCGCCTGATTTAAACGCATCTGGCTCTTCGACTTCGTCTCCGCCACAATCTCGCCGAGACGTTTCTCATCATCAAGGATTGAATCAAGCAGAATCTCCGCGATCGCTGAAAATCCAAAGTCCAGCTTCTCGCACAGCACCCGGGCACTCGCGGTAAAAATACCGGTAAACGCGCCCTGTTTCCGGCTGTCCGCATAGGAGCTGACGCTGAGCGTGATACCGCCGGTATTTAAGTTGATCTCATCCGACAAATCGCTGTATGTGTGTTTCGTCGTATCGACAAATCCAAGCACTGCTTTCAAAAGTCCCACATACGGCAGATCCCTGGATGGTACACGGTCGGTACGGAACATCACGCGCAGATAACCGATGCCTGAGGTAAAGAGCTCATGTGCCAGCACCTTGGTTCCGCCAATCTCGCGCTCGGTCAGGATAAATTTCTCCGCCTCTTTGCGGATATCTGAGCGTTTCAACAGCGGAATCTTCTCTAAATCTTCCTTCGGGGACGGGGTGTCCTGATACTCTTTCAGCTCTTTCGTGCCATCCACGATCGCCTGAATCTCCTCCGCGCCCAGGCTCTTCTTATATGCTTCCAGCTTTTCACGCAGCTTCTCATCCTCGATCGCCGTCAGTCCCCGCTTCGGGCTGACCGTGATCACCGCCTCAAACGGGTTATCTAAGAGATATTTGCGGATCAGTTCTTCAAAATATCCTTCCTTTGCTGCTTTTTTGAGGAATGCAAATGTCTCCTCATATTCCAGGTGCATCAGCGGATCGCCGCCGTACAGCCAGCTATCTAAGCACTGCAAGCCGTACATCAATCCTTTTGGCGCGTTGCCGAAATCTGCCTCGCGGCTGCGGAATTCATAGTAGTTGATGCCCGCCAGCAGGCTCTTCTGGTTGATGCCATCATCTGCCAGCTTCTTAAGCGTTGCCTTGACAGTCTTTAAAAATGCCTCTTTCTGGCTGCTATCCGCATTTTTCGCAATGACAGAAAAATATGGCTGTAAAATACCATTTTCATAGCTTCCCAGGATATCCTGGCCAATCCCGGCGTTGATGAGTTCTTTCTTTAAAACGGCGCCCGGCGCATCCAAAAGCACATACTCCAGGATCTGAAATGCCATGTAGAGAATCGGGTCGAGATCGTCGCCCACCACCGTATTAACCGACAGGTAGGTTGCGTGATCCTCCGGCTCATCCTCAGTGATCGGATAGAAGATCTCACGGTCTTTCGGCGCGTCAAACGGCTTCTGGTAGTGAATTTCAGAATCCACCGGCTGACGGTCATAGTGGCTTAAATACTCACGATCCAGCCAGTCCAGCTTCTCTGCCATATCCATATTTCCGTACAGATAGATAAAGCTGTTGGACGGATGGTAGAATTTGCGGTGGAAATTCAGGAAATCCTCATAGGTCAGCTCCGGGATAACCTCCGGGGCGCCGCCGGACTCATGCGTATAGCAGGTATCCGGGTAAAGCGTGTTCTGCGTGTAGCGGTCAAGCACGCCCTCCGGGGAGGAAAATGCACCCTTCATCTCATTGTAAACGACACCGTTTACCGTGATCGGGCTGTCCGCCGACTCCATCTCGTAATGCCAGCCCTCCTGGCGGAAAATCTTCTCTTCTTTATAGATATTCGGATGCAGAACCGCGTCCATATAGACGTCCATCAGGTTCTGGAAATCCTTGTCGTTGCAGCTTGCAACCGGGTATACCGTCTTATCCGGGTAGGTCATCGCGTTTAAGAAGGTATTTAATGAGCCCTTCACCAGCTCTACAAACGGATCCTTGACTGGAAATTTCGCCGAACCGCACAAAACGCTGTGCTCCATGATATGCGGCACACCCGTGCTGTCAGATGGCGGGGTACGGAATCCGATGCAGAACACCTTATTCTCATCGTCATTCGAGAGCAGGAACACTCTCGCTCCCGTCTTCTTATGTTCCAGAAGAATCCCATCAGAATTCAGCTCTTTTACGTGTTTTTCATTCACGATCTGATAGCTCTTCAAATCTTTTACTGTCATGCTGCCTTTCCTTTCTCTGAAACGATTCCACAGCGCATACAGACATCTGTTGAATCGTTACTGTTCACGCATACGTGAACAGTAACGTTGAATCGCACCTTTTTTTCTTCTTTTTTTACAGTCTTCCCATAAATTTGTCTTTTAGTACGGCAAATGCCTCCCGCAGCCACAGGTGCACCGCCAGCACCGGGTCGCACGCAGCTGCCACGCCGACCGGCTCGATCTCCTGTCTGCGCGCGATCGCCTCCGCCCGGAACACATGGTAATTGCTTGTCAGAATCCCGATCCGGATGGTATCGCCGTCCGGGCGCTCACGGTAAAACTCCATCAGGTGTGCCCGCGCCGCCTGCGCCTTGTTGTATTCCTGCCGGTCGATCACCGTCCGGCTGAACTCGATGTTCTGCACCGTGTCGGAGGACTGGTCTTCAATCAGCAGCTTATCCTCCGGAATCCCGTTGTACTGTAAATATTCGTACATCGCCCGCGCCTCGCTGATCTCCTCGCCCGGACCTTTTCCGCCGGAAAGCACCAGAACCGTGTTCGGATATTCCTCCGAATACTCGATCGCCCGATCCAGACGCTGCTTTAGGGAATTGCTGATCTTGGTGCCGCGCACACGTGCTCCCAGCACGATCACATAGTCCGCCGGCTGTCCCGTCGCCGTAATGGCGCTCCAGCCGATCAAAACCTCCGTGATCACCAGAATCAGAAATCCCGCCGCACATACTGTCCCGACGGAAACGCCGATCCACACGGGGATTCTGCCCTCATGCTGGCTACCAAACCACCATCCAGCCGCCAGAAGTCCCAAAAAGATCGCCAAGCAGGGCCAGATCAAGGCAAACGAAGTCGAAACACCTGAATAAATAACAATTATGATATAATATAACAGGCACAGGACCGCCGTTCCTCCTAAAAACCAAACCATCTGTCATCCTCCTGATGTCCATCCAGCCGCACCTTTACAAATCCAGCGCTTCGTCCTCACGCCGCAGGATATCCTGCGGCTTTGCCATACCGCCTAAGTCTACCCAGAGCTGCTGCTTCGGGTGCGGTGCGCTCTCCTGCGCGGTTCCATCCTCAGTAAAGATGCCTTTCACTTCCACACGCAGGTTACGTCCGTCCGGCTTCATGATCTCGATCGTCTCTCCCACGCTGAATTTATTCTTCTGCTCCAGATGAACCAGGCCATCCCCGCGCACAGCGCCGACCGTTCCCAGATAGGTGTACGGTTTTACATAAGTATTGCTTCCGTATACCTGCGACTCGGTACCCGGTTTATGGAAATAAAATCCGGTGATGTATTCCCGGTGGGTACATTTGCGGATCTCACTCTTATACCACTCCATCTTGGACTGGTATTTTTCCGGGCTTTCCAGATAATCGTCGATTGCGATTCGGTAGGTTCTCGCCACGGTTGCCACATAGAGTGCTGTCTTCATGCGTCCCTCGATCTTGAAGCTGTCGATTCCTGCTTCGACCATCTCCGGAATGTGCTCAATCATGCACAGGTCGCGGGAGTTGAAAATATAGCTGCCGCGCTCATTTTCATAGACCGGCATCCACTCGCCCGGTCTTGTCTCCTCCGCCACCGCATATTTCCAGCGGCACGGATGAGTACAGGCGCCCTGGTTCGCGTCGCGCCCCGTCAGAAAATTGCTGAGAAGACATCGTCCTGAATAGGAAATGCACATCGCTCCGTGGATGAAGCTCTCGATCTCCATATCCTCCGGAATATGTTCGCGGATCTCGCGAATCTCCTTCAAGGACAGCTCCCGCGCCGTTACCACGCGCTTCGCGCCCTGTTTATACCAGAAAAGGAACGTCCCGTAGTTTGTATTATTTGCCTGTGTGCTGATATGGATCTCCATCTCCGGGAGAATGCGTCTGGCAATCTCAAAAACACCCGGATCGGAAATGATCAGCGCATCCGGCTTGATTTCTTTCAGTTCTGTGAAATATTCTTCCACACCGGCTAAATCATCATTATGTGCAAAAATATTTGCTGTAATATATACTTTGACGCCGCGCTCATGGGCGAACGCAATGCCCTCTTTGATCTCTTCGTTCGTAAAATTCTTCGCCTTTGCCCGCAGACCAAACGCCTCGCCGCCCAGATAGACCGCATCGGCTCCGTAAAGGACCGCCGTCTTGAGGACGTCCAGGCTGCCCGCCGGGATTAAAAGTTCCAGTTTTCTCATGTTTTTCCTTTCTTTTATCGCTTTACACTTAACGCCACGCCATCCCCGATCGGAATGACAGACGTCTCAAATTCTTTCATGTGTGTCAGTTCATATAAATAATCGCGCATCCGCGTGTGGATCGTCCGGTTGCGGCGCTCGACCGCATAGCGGGATTCCACGATATCGCCGTCCTGTAAGACATTGTCCGACAGAAGAACGCCGCCGGACGGCAGCAGACGCAAAATCTGAGGCAGCCAGTGCATATACTGCCCCTTAGCCGCATCCATAAATATAAAATCATAAGGGCCGGAAAGCGTCCCCAGTATCTCTTCCGCATCGCCTTCCAGTAAAGTAATGCACGGCTCTTTTCCTGCCCTTTCAAAATTGCGCTTGGCAATCGGTATTCTTTTTTCGTACTTCTCAATCGTCGTGATCCGGCAGTTTTCCGGCATCACACGGCTCATCAGTAAAGCCGAATAGCCCACAGCCGTTCCTACCTCCAGAATCGACTGCGGGCGCTTGAGAGCAATCAGTGTTTTCAGAAATGCGGAGGTCTCCCTGCGGATGATCGGCACGCAGTCAGCCAGCGCTTCTTCCTCTATCGAGTCGAGCAGCGGTCCGTTGCCCGCGTCCAACGACTGGATATAGGCGGTAATTCTGTCATTTACTATCACTTTTATCCTCCTCCGGGCTGGCGGCAGAAGCTGCCGCCTCATCCATCTCCTTCAGCATCTCCAGAGAAGTCTGGGCGGTGCTGAACTGATAGGTTCCCGGATATATCTTGTATTCATAAATCTTTGCCTGCAGCACAAAGACCACGCGGCTCCTAATCAAACCGACGCGTTCCAGCGCCTCGCCTGCCTCGGAGGTGCTTTCGCTTTCCTCGATGGTAACCGTTCTCATTCTTCCCGGCTCTGCCTCAACTGCGGTCGGGTTAAATATCTCATGCCCCAGCCAGTAACCCTTCGTTGCGCCCTCATAGAGCAGAAACAGTGTCAGTACCAGAAAAACGATCCGGAACACACTGTCCAGAATTGATACTGCGATATGGGGTTCCCCAGATGTCCGGCTCATATTCCACCTCCGTGCTGCTTTTGCAGTCTTCTACACTTCCATGATGATCGGAAGAATCATCGGATTTCTCTTCATCTTCTTCCATAGGAAATCACTCAGGCTGTCGCGGATAATGTTCTTGATCTTGCCCCAGTCGCTCACGTGCTTCTCAAGACAGCCTTGTACGGCTTCATCCACGATTCTCTGTGCCTCTTCCATCAGATCCTCGGACTCACGCACATAGACGAAACCTCGGGACACGATATCCGGTCCCGCTAAGAGCTGGTTGCTGTATTTCTCCAACGTCAGTACCACAATAATGATACCATTCTGTGCCAGGTTCTGGCGGTCGCGCAGAACGATATTTCCGACATCACCGATGCCCAGACCATCGACCAGGATGCCGCCCGCCTGTACATGGTCGGCAACACGGTAGCCTTCGTCCCCGATCTCGATCACATCACCTGAGCGCATCAGGATGACATTTTCCTTCGGAATGCCCATTGAAATTGCCAGGTTGCGCTGCGCCATCAGGTGGCGGTACTCACCGTGTACCGGAATCGAGAATTTCGGACGAACTAAGGAGTACATCAGCTTGATCTCCTCCTGGCAGGCATGTCCGGATACGTGGGTATCCTGGTTGATAACCTCCGCGCCCTTCATCGACAGCTCGTTGATAACTCTTGCAACGGCTTTCTCATTGCCCGGAATCGGGGTGGAACTTAAAATAACCACGTCACCCGGCATGATCGAAACCTTCTTGTGCAGGTCTGCCGCCATACGGGACAGGGCCGCCAGAGACTCGCCCTGGCTGCCGGTCGTGATAAGGACGGTATCCTCTTTCTTATAATTTTTCAGATGTTCAATGTCGATCAGTGTATTTTCCGGAATATTAATGTATCCAAGTTCGCTCGCCGTGCCGATGACATTGACCATGCTTCGGCCCTCGACCACTACCTTACGTCCATAGTGGTATGCCGTATTGATGATCTGCTGGACACGGTCTACGTTGGAAGCAAACGTCGCAACGATGATCCGGTTGTTCTTGTGCTCTGCAAAAATCGAATCAAAGGTCTTGCCGACGGTGCGCTCCGACATCGTAAATCCCGGACGGATCGCGTTGGTACTGTCACACATCAGCGCCAGCACGCCTTTCTTTCCAAGCTCGGCAAAACGCTGCAGATCCGCCGGTTCACCGAATACCGGTGTGTAATCGATCTTGAAGTCGCCGGTGTGGACGATAATGCCAGCCGGGGAGAAAATCGCAAGCGCCGATGCATCTGCGATACTGTGGTTCGTCTTGATAAACTCAATCCGAAAACATCCGAGATTGATGGACTGTCCGTGCTTTACGACCTTGCGGCGGACGGTCTTCATCATATTATGCTCTTTTAATTTATTCTCAATCAGTCCGATCGTCAGTTTGGTGCCGTATACCGGTGCCGGAACATCGCGGAGTACATACGGCAGCGCGCCGATATGGTCCTCATGTCCGTGCGTGATCACAAAGCCCTTGACTTTGTCAATGTTGTTCTTTAAATAGGATACATCCGGGATAACCAGATCGATTCCCAGCATATCGTCGCTCGGGAATGCCATACCGCAGTCTACTATAATAATGCTGTCTTCATATTCGAAGGCAGTCATATTCATACCGATCTGTTCCAGACCACCGAGCGGTATGATCTTTACCTTATTATGATTTGTTTCCTTTTTCAATCAATGCACCTCCAAAAATTCGATTTTTAGATTTTTATTCGATATCAACGCCCAGATCGCTCATCAGCTCCGCAAACACCTTGGACATATACTCCAGTTCTCCGTCATCGTCCACAAATTCGTAAGCTGCTTCTGCATCCTCCGGCTTTGATGTATCTCTCAACAGATAGCACTCTCCATCGCCGTCCTTCGTATCACTTGCCAGCAGATAGGACTCGCCATTTAACTTTGTCTCTTCCAGGACATACAGCTTCACTTCCTCGCCGTTCTCATCCCTCAGCGTGATGCTGTTTTCCATATTATTCAGTTCATCTAACATTGAATCCAGGTTTCCCATTCTACGATTCTCCTTCTATTCTTTATTTTCAATCATTGATTTTTATCACTGATAATTTATTCTTCCGCTTTTCCTTGTGCCTGTAAATCCAAATATCCCTGCAAAATCAATACTGCCGCAATCTTATCAATCACGCTCTTCCGGTTTTCCCGGCGCACTCCACTCTCGATCAGAATCTGCTCCGCCGCATTCGTCGTCAGGCGCTCGTCCCACATAACGACCGGAAGGTTCGTCCGCCGTTCCAGCATCTCTTTAAATGCCAGCGTCTTTTCAACGCGCTCTCCCAGCGTATTATTCATATTTTTAGGATACCCCAAAACAATCGTCCCAACCTCGTATTCCCGGATCAGCTCTTCAATCCGGGCGCAGGTCTGGCGAAGTTTGTTCTCATCCTTCCGTGTGATCGTCTCAATCCCCTGTGCTGTAATGCCTAACGGATCGCTGACTGCCACTCCCGTGGTCTTCGATCCAAAATCAAGCCCCATAATTCTCATATTCTATTTTCTCCATAACAAAACAAGCTGGCAGCCCGTCAGATATTGGACTGTTGTCGCCAGCTGTTTACTCTTCCGCTTTTTAATTGCCGTGCTGCATCCACTCTTTACTGAAGCTTCGTCTCAATATATACCTTCACAAGCTCTTCCAGAATTTCGTCACGCTCTACCTTCATAATCAGGCTTCTGGCACTCTTGTGGCTGGTAATATAGGTCGGATCTCCAGACATAATATATCCTACAATCTGATTGATCGGGTTGTAACCCTTCTCCGTCAGCGCTGTATATACCTGTTCCAGAACCTGGCTTGCCTCCAGCTTCTTCTCTTCCTGTACTGCTCTAAAAAACTGTGTATTGCTGATATCACCCATTTTGTCTTCACGTCCTTTTAAATACCCGCCGCGCTCTGTCACTCTGCTGATCCATGCGTGCAGGTAAACTACTCTTTTTTATTTTACTCTACTTTACCCCATTCGGCAAGTTATTTTTTATCATTATAATCATCCAGGAAATTGTACGTCCAATCGTCCTTGTGGTAACCGATCACAGTCTTTAAGTTGATATTGTGGACACTCTTAAAGATATTTTTCTCGATCACGTCGCTCTCCTTGCGGAAATGGGCGATCAATTCCTTCATCTCATCACGCTTGGAACCGCGTCCGCCTCCGCAGCTCACGCAATTTTCAGTAAAACGGCACGCGCACTGTATAAACTGCAGTCCGTTGTAATCGCGCCACGCCTTGACCGCATCTTCCTTGATAAGGTACATCGGACGGATCAGCTCCATGCCCTCGAAATTCTGGCTGTGCAGCTTCGGCATCATCGTCTCAATCTTGCCGCTGTACAGCATTCCCATGAGGATCGTCTCGATCACATCATCAAAATGATGCCCAAGCGCAATTTTATTGCAGCCCAGCGCTTTCGCCTGTGCATAGAGGTGACCGCGTCGCATTCTGGCACAAAGGTAGCACGGATTCTGTTCGATCGTCGCCACCGTGTCGAAAATATCGCTCTCAAATACCGTCAGCGGAATGCCGAGAAGTTTCGCATTGTCCTGGATGATCTTCCAGTTATCCGCATTGTAGCCCGGATTCATCACTAGAAAAACGGTTTCAAACTGGAATTTTCCATGTTTTTTCAATTCCTGGAAAAGTTTCGCCATCAGCATGGAATCCTTGCCGCCGGAGATACAGACTGCGATCTTGTCGCCCTCCTGAATCAGGTCGTAGGTGTTGAGCGCCCGCGTAAACGCCCGCCAGATCGGCTTTCGGAATTTTTTTATAATACTCTGCTCAATTCTCGCCCGTTTTTCCTCTCGATCCGCCTCGGATTCTCCGCCTACGAAGCGGGACAGGGAGAGGCGCAGCCACGCACGGTAACCACCCTCCACATTGACCGCGTCAAATCCGTCTCCGGTCAGACGACGCACCCACTCCTGACTCTTCTCACCGGTATGGCACATCACGTACACTGGATGCATTTTGTCTAACCTGGCTGTTTCTTCCTCATATTGCTCTTCCAGCCGGGACGCCGGGAGGCTTACCGCCCCCGGAAAAGTTCCGCGCATATACTGGTCCTGCGGGCGGATGTCCACGATCGTCTTCTCCGCATCCTTTAACGCTTCCAGCTCCTCAATCGTAATCGTTTTCATTGTATATTCTCCTGTATCCGTTATTTGCAAAATCCTCTTTAAGAAATAAGACACAATTCTCATGAAATGAAACAAAAGCACAGGATCCGCTCTGACAGTGCTCTGCCAAACAAACGGGTCCTGTGTTTTCTGCTGCTTTGTTACCGTTCACGCGCACGTAACCAGTAACTCATTTTCTATTAATTATAACACTCTCCCCGCATTCTGGGAAGTCCTATTTCTATAATTAGTCTCTTAGTCATTACTGTTCACGCATACGTGCCCAGTAACTCCTAGTCCTCTGTAAAGAGTGGTGTGGAATAATAGCGGTCACCACTGTCTGGAAGAATCGCTACAATGGTTTTCCCCTTATTTTCCGGCCGCTTTGCCAGCTCAATCGCACCATGCAGGGCTGCTCCGGAGGAAATGCCGACTAAGATGCCCTCTTTGTGTGCCAGAAGTTTTGCTGCTGCAAATGCATCCTCATTCTCCGCCTCGAAAATCTCATCATAAATTTTAGTGTTCAGTACATCCGGTACAAATCCGGCGCCGATACCCTGAATCTTGTGTGCGCCGCCCTTGCCTGTCTTTAATACCGGGGAGGAAGCCGGCTCCAGCGCTACGACTTTCACATTCGGGTTCTGGGATTTTAAGTATTCGCCGGTACCTGTCAGAGTTCCGCCGGTACCAACGCCTGCGATCAGGATATCAACCTTTCCGTCGGTATCATTCCAGATCTCCGGACCAGTGGTTGCTCTGTGAACCGCCGGATTGACCGGATTGACAAACTGACCGGCTAAGAAGCTGCCCGGTGTCTCCTTTGCCAGCTCTTCTGCCTTCTCGATCGCGCCCTTCATGCCCTTTGCGCCCTCAGTCAGGACAATCTCTGCACCGTACGCTTTCAGAATGTTGCGGCGCTCCACGCTCATCGTCTCCGGCATCGTCAGGATGATGCGATATCCCTTCGCTGCTGCGATGGACGCCAGACCGATACCGGTATTGCCGGAAGTCGGCTCGATGATGACGGAACCCTCTTTCAGGACACCTCTCTTCTCTGCATCCTCAATCATGCCTTTTGCAATACGATCCTTCACGCTTCCAGCCGGATTTAAATACTCCAGTTTTACCAGAACCGTTGCTTCCAGTCCCAGCGCTTTCTCAACATTCACAACCTCAACTAACGGTGTGTTTCCTACCAGTCCCAGTGTTCCCTTATAAATGTTTGCCATGATGATTTCCTCCTGTATCTGTGATGATTTTTATATTTTTTAATTTTTATATATTTCTATAGATTCTTCTTTTTTCCAGAACTCTTTTCCAATTTGAAAAACTCGCTTCAAAAGAAGTTTAAAATGCGAAAAGAGCCCATCCTCTATACACATTTACCGCCGTCCAATCCAGCTTTTCTGCCGCCTGTCCTGCTTGTTTTTCTGTGTACGCGGATGCGCTCTTTCTATATCCTTAACCCTTATGAATAAAAAGGTTCACGAAACCCGTTTTTCCCGGAAACCTCGCTTACCGAAGTCCAGCCTTCTGGTTTTCGCGTACACAAATGCGACAACAACATCGATCCATACAAATACAACCATTGCTGCAACACATCATATTCATCCCAAAACCATTGACTGCTTTCATGATCTTCACTCCTTTTCTTTTTCCTATCAGCTTAGTAGGCATATTATCACTTTATGCAATATCTGTCAACCTTTTTTTGATTATTTGTTACTGTTCACGCATACGTGCCCAGTAACGATTATTTGCACACTTTGTTACGTTTCTTCATGTCTTTCTTGACAAACGCAGACCGCACCTTTACAATAAAATACCGAACTGATGGGTAAAAAACGTTCAGAAACAGAGCCTGCTATTATTTAGTATAGCACAGTTGTGACTGTGAAGCTACTGACAGAATATATTACAAGGGAGTATCATATGTTAAATTCATTTTCCAGAACTGAACTTCTCCTCGGCAGGGATGCCATGGAGCGTTTATCGAAAGCCCGCGTTGCCATCTTCGGCATCGGCGGTGTCGGCGGCTATGCGGTGGAGGCGCTCGCGCGCAGCGGCGTCGGCACGCTTGATCTCATCGACGATGACAAGGTCTGCTTAACCAACATCAACCGTCAGATCATCGCAACCACCTCCACCATCGGAAAGTACAAGGTCGATGTCGCTGAGGAACGCATCAAATCCATCAACCCGCATGCGGTTGTCCACACCTACAAGACATTCTACATGCCGGATACCGCGAAGGAATTTGATTTTTCCCAGTATGACTACGTGATCGACGCAATCGACACCGTAACGGGAAAACTGATGCTGGTAGAACAGGCAGAGGCAAGCCACACGCCGATCATCAGCTCGATGGGTGCCGGAAACAAGCTGGATCCGGCTGCCTTTGAGGTAACTGACATTTATAAGACTTCCGTCTGCCCCCTCGCGAAGGTCATGCGGCGTGAGCTAAAAAAACGCGGAATCAAGAAACTGAAAGTGGTTTATTCGAAAGAGAAACCCTTGACTCCGGGCGATGATATGGCAATCTCCTGCCGTTCCCACTGTGTCTGCCCGCCGGGAACCGCCCGTAAATGTACCGACAGACGGCAGATTCCGGGTAGTATCTCGTTTGTACCATCAGTAGTGGGACTGATTATTGCCGGGGAGGTTATTAAGGATCTCGTCGGGGTTCATTGATTGCTTACTGGTTAATTTATTAAGTCGATATATTCTATTTATGTCATTTTTTGAAATTTTATATGTATGTAAAAAACCAATGAATCCCATCTTGGGGGTATCATTGGTTTTTTCGTTTACGGTCTTCTATTCACTTTCCAGTAAAAGCACCTCTTCATTCAGTGCCTTCGTGAAGATTCCCTTCACCGTCTTATTTTTTAATCCTTCTTCGTATGGAACGGCACCTTTGACGTACTGGCGGGTGTGTCCCATCATGTATTTAGTTCCGTCGATCTCGATGGGTTCTTCGAGAAGGATTTCTTCTTCAGTTCCGAGGAAGCGCCCGCGGTATTCTAAGGACTGCTGTTTTTCCAGTGCCAGCAGGATATCGCTGCGGACAGATTTGGTTCCTTCTGATACCTGATCCGGCATATCGGCGGCGCGGGTGCCTGCGCGGCGGGAGTATTTGAATATATGCATCTCGTAGAAATGGATCGTTTTTAAGAAGCGCTCTGTTTCAGCAAATTCTTCTTCGGTCTCACCCGGGAATCCTACGATGACATCGGTCGTGATCGCCGGATTGTCAAATTCTTCCCGCAGAATTTCACAGCACACCTGGTATTCAGCAGCATTGTAGCGGCGGTTCATGCGCTTTAAGGTCGCGTCACAGCCACTCTGGAGTGACAGATGGAAGTGCGGGCAGATGGTCCGCAGACTCGCCAGCTCTTTGGCAAATTCGCGGGTTACGATACGTGGTTCAAGAGAACCAAGGCGCAGGCGCTCAATGCCCGGAATCTGGTCGAGACGTTTGATTAAAGTCAGCAGATTTTCTTTCTGCTCATCCTTGAAATCGACACCATAGGAGCTTAAATGGATACCTGTCAAGACAATTTCCTTGTATCCGGCTTCCGCAATCCCGCGCACCTCGCGCTCGATGTCCTCCGGGCGGCGGCTGCGGACGCGTCCTCTCGTATATGGTATAATACAATAGCTGCAAAACTGGTTGCAGCCGTCCTGTACCTTGATAAAGGCACGCGTATGGTCAGCAATCCGGCGGATATGGAGTTCTTCGTATTCCTGTGAATGTCCGATATCCAGAATCTCACCGCTATTTTCGTGATCTGCAAAATAATCATCCAGAATCTGTACCAGATCTTTTTTCTGGTTATTGCCGACGATCAGATCGACCGCCTCATCTTTTTTTAGCTCCGCGCCTGCTGCCTGCACATAACAGCCGACCGCCACAACAGCCGCCGACGGGTTCATTTTCTTTGCCCGGTGCAGCATCTGGCGCGATTTCCGGTCGGCGACATTTGTCACGGAACACGTGTTGATAATATAAACATCCGCTCCTTCCCGGAACGGCACAATCTCATATCCTGCATCCTCTAAGAGCTGCTGCATGGCTTCCGTCTCATATGAGTTCACCTTGCAGCCCAGATTGTGGAATGCCGCTTTTCTCATTTTTATCTCCTTTAAATTGAATCCTCTCTTGACTTTTGTCAGATTACTTTGTAGTATAAAAGTATTATTGTAGATAGAGGAGGTTTTTTTCATGAAAACAGTTCGTATTTCTTTAAACTCGATCGATAAAGTTAAATCCTTCGTCAACGACTTAGCGAAGTTCGACGTAGATTTTGACCTTGTTTCCGGACGTTATGTGATTGATGCTAAATCCATCATGGGTATCTTCAGTCTGGATCTGTCCAAACCGATTGATTTAAACATCCATTCTGAGAACCAGATTGACGAGATCTTAACGACACTGGCTCCGTACATTGTATAGCAACCATTAGAACGATCGAGATGGTTCTGTTTGAAACGAAAAAAACCGCTGTTAAGCAACGCGCTTTGCAGCGGTTCTTTTTTAGATTTGGAAGAACGGCTCCAGCGGCTTCTCTGGATTATCGTTGTTCCTCCAAATCCTCTATTTTATATGACTAGCACCGGATAACCTCAACCGTATCGATCGCCTCTTTTACCAGCGCATCTATCTTCTCTTCCAGATTGCGCTCGGATTTTTCAATCAGGTGCAGGACCGGCTTGGTAACCGGGTGTTTGGCTACGAAGATGGTGCAGCAATCTTCATACGGCTCGATCGATGTCTCGTAGGTACCAATTTTCAGGGAAATATCGACGATATCCTGTTTATCGAAACCGATCAGCGGGCGGAAGACCGGAAGTGTGCAGACTGCATTGGTAACCGCCAGGGAATGAACCGTCTGGGATGCTACCTGACCGATGCTCTCGCCGGTGATGAGTCCGAGACAGTCGTCTTTCTTCGCCAGCTCTTCCGCGATCTTCATCATGTAGCGGCGCATGATAATCGTCAGCTCCTCATGCGGGCACTGCTCGTAGATGTAGAGCTGGATATCTGTGAAATTGACTACGTTTAATTTGATCGGACCTGCGTATTTTGCTACCTGTTTTGCCAGATCGACTACTTTCTGTTTTGCACGGTCGCTGGTGTATGGCGGCGCATGGAAATAGGTTGCCTCGATGGTAACGCCGCGTTTTGCGATCATGTATCCTGCCACCGGGCTGTCGATACCGCCGGATAAAAGCAGCATCGCGCGTCCATTGGTTCCGACCGGCATACCGCCCGGTCCCGGAATCACTAGAGAGTATACGTTGATACGTTTTGCACGCAGTTCCACATTTAAAAGAACATCCGGATTGTGTACGTCTACCTTCGTCTCCGGGAATGTGTCCAGGATGACCTCACCGAGATCGCGGTTGACTTCCTCGGAGGTATGCGGATACTGTTTGTTGGCACGGCGGGTGTTTACCTTGAACGTAAAGTGTTTATCTGGGTATGCTTTGTCCACATACTCAACAATCTTCGCTTTCAGGTCGTCATATCCGTTGTCCTCTAACTGAACCATCGGACAGATCGCCGCAATACCGAATACCTTTTTCAGTGCGTCGATGACCTCATCGTAATCAAATTCTTCCGCTGCGGTCGCATAGATACGCCCTGCCTCCTTGGTTACGGTAAATTTTCCATCAAGACGTTTTAACGAGTGATGGATGTGGGACACCAGCGCGTCCTCGAATACATAGCGGTTTTTACCTTTCAGGCCAATCTCCGCATATTTAATCAAAAATGTATGAAACATGGAATTCCCTTTCTACAACAGGCTGTCATTCTTCTGCTTTCCCGCAAAAAAACTGAACAGCCATTCTTTAAACAGCCATTTTATTTCATCTGGTAACGGCGCAGTACCGGAAGCAGTTCTCCCAGAACGCCGATCGCATAGTCTACTTCTTCCTCGGTATTCAGATCACCCAGACTGAACCGGATCGTCGAATCGAGAAGTTCTTTTTTCACGCCGATTCCCTTTAAAGTACCGCTGATGCCCGGATGATTGGACGAGCAGGCGGAACCGGACGATACATAAACCCCTTTGTCCTCCAGCGCATGGAGAAGTACCTCGCTGCGGACGCCCTCAAAGCTGGCGCTGACGATCTGCGGCGCGTTGGTGCGGTCCTCACTGCCGTTGATGGTGACGCCGCCGAGCGGTTTCAATCCCGCAATCAGGTGCTCCCGGAGTGTATACAGCTTTTCGATGCGTGCATCAAAATCTTTGTACGCCTCGCGTGCTGCCACGCCGAGTCCGACACACCCCGGCACATTTTCCGTACCGGAACGCATGCCCTTCTGCTGGCCGCCGCCAAACAGAATCGGGCGGATCTTGACACCGTCGCGGATATAGAGGAATCCGACGCCCTTCGGCGCATGGATCTTGTGTCCGCTGACGGAAAGCAGGTCAATTCCCTGTTTTTTCGGACGGATCTTATATTTTCCATATGCCTGGATCGCATCGACATGGAACAATGTCTTCGGATTTTTCTTCTTGATGCACTGGCTGATCGCCTCGATCGGCTCTACTGCTCCAACCTCGTTATTGACGTACATCACAGACACCAGGATCGTGTCCTCGCGGATAGCTTTTTCCAGATCCTCCAGAGAAATATGCCCCAGATGATCGACCGGAAGATAGGTCACCTCAAAGCCCATCTCCTCCAGAAATGACATCGTATTGTAGATCGACGGATGTTCCACACCGGTCGTGATAAGGTGTTTTCCGGCTCTGCGGTTTGCCAGCGCCGTGCCGATCAGCGCCGTATTGTTCGACTCTGTTCCGCCGGAAGTAAAGAGAATCTCCTTCTCCTGCACTTTCAGTGTATCCGCGATCGCCTTCTTTGCCTCGCGAATCAAATTTTCTGCTTCCACACCTTTTCTGTGCTTCGCCGCCGCGTTTCCGTAGTTGACGCACATTGCATCAACGACTGCATCCTTTACGCAGTCCAGCACCTTGGTGGTCGCTGAATTATCAAAATAGGCTTCCATTTTTATCTCTATCTCCTTTGTAATTTTCCAATTACACTTCCAACTGCAGCATCAGTGCCGACAGCATACACAAGCCTGCCGTCTCCGTCCGCAAAATTCTCTTTCCAAGCGTTACGATCTCCGCCCCGTTTTCCCTGGCAAGCTCGACTTCTTCGTCCTCAAAACCGCCCTCCGGACCGATGAAAACGGCGATATCCGTACCCGGCTTGACCGACGCCAGCAGTTCCCTCGTTTTCCGGATGCCGTCCGCCGACTCATATGGCAGAAGAACCATATCGTACCCGGCTGCCTCTTTGACCGCCTCTTTGTAGGTCATAAGCGGCGCCACCTCCGGGATAAGGCTGCGCTTGGACTGCTTCGCGGCGCTCTCAGAAACCGCATTCCAGCGTTTTCTCTTCGCGTCCGCTTTTTTCGCATCCAGCTTGACAACCGAGCGCTTCATGCTGACCGGAACCACCCGGTATGCCCCCAGCTCCACCGCCTTCTGGATGATCAGTTCCATCTTATCGCCCTTCGGAAGCCCCTGGAACAGGTGAATCCGCGCCGGAAGCTCTTTGTTTTCCCATTCTTCCAGAATCTTTGCCGAAACATACTCTGGTTCCAGTTCTTCCACGCGGCAGAAATAGTCGCCGCCCTCACGGCTGCTGATCAGGATCTCCTCGCCCGGCTTCATCCGCAGAACATTGCGGATATGGTTGACATCCGCGCCCTCAATCCGGATTTCTTCCGCCCCGATCTGGTGCGGTTCCACAAAAAAATGGTACATGATTATTTTTTCCTCGCTGTCACAGAAACCCACTCGCCCTGATGGGTGATCTCTACAATCTCAAAGGCATCGTTCGCCTCAAATGCCGCCTTGACTGCCTCTTCCTTCATATCAATAATACCTGATGTGATGAAGATACCATTTTTCTTAATATGAACCGGGATCTCTTTCTGTAGCATGATGATAACGTCTGCCAGAATATTGGCAACCGCAATGTCGTAATACTCGTATTTTACTTCGTCCTGCACTGCCTTGTCGTCGATGATGTTGCCCTGTACGACCTTGAACTGCTCCGGTGCAATTCCGTTTGCTTCCAGATTCTCGCCAACGGCTGTGATCGCATTTTCATCCAGATCCGTTCCAAATACGTGTTTTGCGCCCAGTTTTAACGCCGTGATGCCTAAGATACCGCTTCCGGTTCCGACATCAAGCACCTCTGAATCCGGTGTCACGTATTTCTCGAGCTGGCGGATGCACAGCTGCGTTGTCTCATGCATGCCCGTACCAAACGCCGTACCCGGATCGATCTGAATCAGCAGCTTGTCCTTGTGCTCCTCCGGCACTGTCTCCCAGGTCGGCTTGATAAGGATGTGATCGACCGTAAACGGTTTGAAATACTGTTTCCAGTTGTTGATCCAGTCCTTATCCTCCGTCTCGGATTCTGCAAACGTGCAGGCGCCCAGATCGGTAAACGTCTTCAATTCTTCCAGCGCCTCTTTGACTTTCGCCATCATCGCCGGGATATCATCATCCTCATCGAGATAAAAACTTACCTTCGCCACGCCCTCATCCGGCGGAAGCTCCGGCAGAATGTCGATGAACATTCCCTTCGTCTCTTTCTCGGTCAGCGGGATATTGTCCTCAATCTCAATGCCCTCGATGCCGAGTTCATCCAATGTGTAGCTGATGAGATCCACCGCCTCTGTGGTGGTCGTCAGCGTAAATTTCTTCCATTTCATGTTCGTTACCTCTCTTTATTGAAACGACTTATCAGCCAAATATTCACGTTTCATCACGCAGCTATTTTTTCATCATTTTCACTGTAAATGTGTCAAACGAAGAATCCGCCTAATCGTTTTAATTTTCTTTTCTAATTTCCCAATAAAATCTTCACAAACAGGATCGCCAGCACTACCAGAATCAGCGGGCGCACGATCTTCTGTCCATTTCCCATTACCAGACCGGAACCGATATAATTTCCTAAAATACTGCAGATCGCCGCAGCCAGCCCCAGCGTGTAAATGATCTTGCCGTGAATCACAAATGTGACAAACGCCGCCACATTAGACGAAAGATTGATCGCCTTTGTCGTACCCGCCGCCTCTTTCATCGTATAGCGCGCCGCTCCTGTGAGCACCAGCAGCAGGAAAGTTCCGGTTCCCGGTCCGTAAAAACCATCATAAATACCGATGATCAGCGCGGATGCCAGCGCAATCAGGAACGATTTCCGCTCCGGCAGGGTGCCCGCCAGCGAATCATCGCCCATTTTCTTATTCCGCATAACATAAAATGCTACAATCGGAAGAATCACGATCATCATATACTGTAAAATCTTATCGCTGACTAACAAAGTCAGGTTCGAACCGATCGAAGAACCGATCAGCGCCGCCACGATAAACCAAACCACCTTCTTAAACTGTATGTAACCGTTTTTGGCAAACCGCCCGGTCGCGATTGCCGTTCCCATCATGGAACTCATTTTGTTGGTTCCGAGCGCCATATGGGTCGGAACCCCGGCGATCAGGTACGCCGGAAGTGAAATCAATCCGCCTCCCCCTGCGATCGCATCCACAAAGCCTGCCAGAAATACCATCGGGCAGACGATTATAAACTGCAGTATCGTGCAATCCATGCTACATCCTCCAAAATTTTCATGCACGCCCAAATTCCTCCTGCCGTCGCAAAACAGAAATCAAAAAGCACTCCGGGCATACATTTCTATTCTTATTGCAAAAACTCCGCCAGTGCATAGGTACTGACATCCAAGCCATATTCAGTCAGGCGGATATGGCTATCTGTCTGGACCGCTGCTTCCAACAATCCTTCTTTCAAAAGCCTCTCGATCACCTCACCGTACACCGCTTCCATCGCCACGCCAAACCGGCGTTCAAACTCTGCCGTCCGGACGCCGCCGGTCAGCCGCAGCCCCAGAAACATAAATTCTTCCATCCGCTCCTGACGGCTCAATTCGTGTATTTCCTCATACTGCGCGCCCGCTGCCAGCTCTTCTTTCGTAAACACCAGATAACGGTTCAAATCCGCCGTCACCTGAAAGCGCTTCCCGCCCACCAGCGAGGATGCCCCCAGACCAAGCCCCAGATACTCCACACCGGTCCAGTAACCGATGTTGTGGCGGCAGGCATAGCCCGGTCTGGCATAATTGGAAATCTCATACCGCTCATAGCCCAGCTTCGCCAGCGTTGTTTTCGTGTGGTGGTACATATTCCGGTCTGTCTCCTCATCCGGCAGACATTTGCAGCCTTCATACTTCGTCTGTAAACGCTTTGGCATAGAGGCGTAATCGCCGTATTTTTCCAGATCCGCGCACATCTCCCCGTACTCTTCATATAACGGCGTGCCTTCTTCCACAATCAGGCTGTATGCGGAAATATGTTCCGGTTCAAGGTCGCAGACGAACCGCAGAGTCTCCTGCCAGCTCTCCTCCGACTGTCCCGGAAGCGCCGACATCAGATCGACATTGATATTGTCAAATCCAGCGTCCCGCGCAGCACGAAAACTCTGTAAAAACTGCTCCCGCGTATGAATCCGCCCTAAAAGCCGCAATTCCTCCTCCGAAGCCGACTGCAGCCCCAGACTCAGGCGGTTGACCCCTGCATTCCGGTAACCGGCTGCCGAATCCGGCGTCAATGTCCCCGGATTCGCCTCCATCGTGATCTCCGCATCCGGCTCTACCCGAAAGACCTGCCGGACGGCTGCCAGAATCCGCTCAATCGCCGATGGTGGAAGCAGGGACGGCGTTCCGCCGCCGATAAAGATCGTCTCCACCGTCCGCCCTGTCAGGTTTAGCCGCGGCGCCGCATTTTCAGGACACTGCCCTGCATCCTCTTCCGGAATGCTTTCAATCTCCCGGATCAGCTGATCCACATATTTTTCCCGCACGCACGCATCGGACGCAAACGAAAGAAAATCACAGTAACGGCATTTGCGGACGCAGAACGGGATGTGTATATATAATTCCATTATTCCTCGTCCAGCTTCAGGACGCTCATAAATGCTTTCTGCGGAATCTCTACGTTTCCGATCTGACGCATACGTTTCTTTCCTTCCTTCTGCTTCTCCAGAAGTTTTCTCTTTCGGGAAATATCGCCGCCGTAGCATTTTGCCAGAACGTCCTTCCGCATTGCCTTGACCGTCTCGCGGGCAATGATCTTTCCACCGACCGCCGCCTGGATTGGAATCTCAAATAAATGACGCGGAATCTCATCCTTGAGCTTCTCGCACATTTTTCTGCCGCGCTCATATGCCGAACCTTCGAATACGATGAAAGAGAGCGCGTCCACTTCCTCGCGGTTGACGAGAATATCCAGTTTTACCAGCTTGGATTCCTCGTAGCCCTTTAACTCATAATCAAACGACGCGTAACCGCGGGAGCGCGATTTCAATGCATCGAAGAAATCATAAATAATCTCATTTAACGGAAGTTCATATTTCAGCAGCGCACGGCTCGCCTCAATATACTCCATTCCCAGGTAAACGCCGCGGCGCTCCTGGCACAGCGTCATGATCGCACCGACAAACTCGGTCGTAACCATGATCTCCGCCGACACGATCGGCTCTTCCATATAGGCAATCTCGGACGGATCCGGCAGGTTTGACGGGTTCGTCAGCTCAATCATATCGCCGTTCGTCTTGTGCACCCGGTATACAACGCCCGGCGCCGTTGTCACAAGATCCAGATTGTACTCGCGTTCCAGGCGTTCCTGGATAATATCCAGATGGAGAAGCCCCAGGAAACCACACCGGAAACCAAAGCCCAGCGCTACCGATGTCTCCGGCTCAAAATAGAGCGCTGCATCGTTGAGCTGCAGCTTCTCCAGCGCATCCCGCAGATCCGGATATTTCGCACCGTCCGCCGGATAAAGACCGCAGTATACCATCGGCGTTACCTTCTTGTAACCCGGAAGCGGCTCTGCACATGGGTTGTCCAGATCGGTAATCGTATCGCCCACGCGGGTATCCTGCACATTTTTAATACTGGCAGTCACATAGCCAACCATACCGGCTGAAAGCTCTTCGCACGGAATAAACTGACCTGCGCCAAAATATCCAACCTCCACAACCTCGGCAGCCGCTCCGGTCGCCATCATTTTCATGCGTGTGCCTTTTTTGATCGTACCGTTCTTCACACGGCAGAATACGATAACGCCCTTGTAAGAATCATACAGAGAGTCGAAAATAAGCGCCTGCAGCGATGCCTCCGGATCGCCCGCCGGTGCCGGGATCTTCTGCACGATCTCCTCCAGAACTGCCTCGACATTTAAGCCGGTCTTCGCAGAAATACGCGGTGCATCTGACGCCTCCAGACCGATCACATCCTCGATCTCCGCTGCCACGCGCTCCGGATCCGCACTCGGCAGATCGATCTTATTTAACACCGGAATGACCTCCAGATCATGATCCAGCGCCAGATATACATTCGCCAGCGTCTGCGCCTCGATTCCCTGTGCCGCATCCACAACCAGAATCGCGCCGTCGCACGCCGCCAGGCTTCGGGAAACCTCGTAGTTAAAGTCCACATGTCCAGGCGTGTCGATTAGGTTAAAAATGTACTCCTGACCGTCTTTCGCCTTATATACCGTGCGGACTGCCTGCGACTTGATGGTAATACCTCTCTCCCGCTCCAGATCCATGTTATCAAGCACCTGCGCCTGCATCTCACGGCTCGTTAAAAGTCCCGTCATCTCAATAATACGATCTGCCAGCGTTGATTTGCCGTGATCGATATGTGCAATGATGCAGAAATTTCTGATTTTGCTCTGATCTATAATTGCCATCCGTTCATTCCTCTCTCTGTATCACTTTGTTTGGCAGCAACATGTTTGCTGCGATATCTTATTTTTTATTTAAAATCATCTTTTATAATAAATAACACCTGATCTAAATGAATATACCATTTTTTCAGGTACGCCGCAAGTCCTGAAATAGAAAAAGCCTTGACTAAAAGCCTTGCCATTAACCTGCCAGCACCTGATCCAGAAGCTGCGCCAGCGGATCCATCGCATTGACCGCCTCTTCATATGTGTTCGTCTGTGCCCCGACCTCGATCAGCGCCGAGCGCGGGCGTAGATGCAGATTGTAACGAAGCCCCTTTAAATAGATCGTCCGCGTAAACCCAGGATATATCTGATCGGCGTTCCACTTCATCTGGAAACTGAACGCCAGATTTTCCTTCCTGCAGGGATTTGCCAGATACTCGATCGGTCCGTCCGGCGTCTCGCTGGTACCGTTGAAGAACATGATCTGCGCCGTCGGTTTTCCTTCTATCTGCGTGACTAGATGCGTCTGCTCGCTGACACCGTCCCGGTGCACATCTAAAATCACCTGAATCGACGGGTATTTCTGCAAAAGGTTCGTGACACCCTCGCAGGCATATGTATAGGCACGGCTCCGGTCTAGATGCCCCGACTTCATATCATAGGCAGTTGTATCGTGCCAGACCTGATATCCTTTCGCCCGCAGCCGTTTTGCCAGCTCTTCCCCCAGAGACACCACCGCTCCCTTTCCGTCGCTTCCCGCATAATCTCTATAATTTTCCTGCGAATGGGTATGATAAATCAAGATCTGTGGTCCGTCCGCCTCGTCCTTCCTGATTGTCAGATCCATCGATAAAAATGTCTCTGCGTTCATCAGGCTCCGGTCAATCGATGCCGTCGGGTGGATTGTAAAAAAATGCTGGATCAGATAATCATAATCTTCCAGCTTTTTCCGCAGACGCGGGCTGTCCACCAGTGCGGCAGGATTTGCCCTCTCTGTCTTTTCTCCATTCTTTCCAGCACTATACAGCCTCTCTTCGTCTGTCTCTCCGCCGCCCTGTCTCCCACTTCCATGAACAAGCCCGTTCCATTTTCCAAGTAAAGTTCCATCCACCAGCCTACTCCCGGAAAACTGTGCCAGGAAATCCATATACTCCTGCCGGACTTCCTGTTCTTCCAGATATTTATAATAGGACGGATCGGCTTCTCCCTGCGTCTGTTTCTTCCACCCGGCAAGTCTATGCCTTTTCCCCTCCTCCGAATCTGGTATATCCCGCAAATTAGTCCCCCAGACCGGATACCAGGACCTTACCACCGCATTCTGCACAGCTGTCCAGATGAATGCACGCATCTTCCAGCCGACTGTCAGCAAAAACAGAACCATCAGGAGCCCGGCTGCCCTCTGCCACCACCGCACCGCATTCATCTCCCTTCTTTCCTGTTCTATCCTATGCGATTAGCAAAGTGTAGTTTCCTGTTTGGTTCTGTTTTTCAATCTGGCATTTTTTTCAGTGTTATCTTTCTTCCTCCAGCCGCTCCACTGCCCGCCGGATCCCCTCGGCGATTGCTGCGCTCAGCTTGCAGATACGCTCGTCCATGTCCTGCGGGGTCACAAACATCGCTCCAAATTCAGGTTCCAGAAGTTCCCGGATCAGCTCATACTGGCTGTCCGAATCCAGTTCCCGGATGTATTCACCGTACCGGCTGCCCTCTTTTGAGGCGGTTAGTGTCCGCACTAACGCATTGACCGTCCCGTGAACGATCGCCGCCGCGCCCACAACCGTCGGAACGCCGATCGCGATTACCGGCACGCCGAGATTTTCCCGCGTCATTCCCCGGCGGTGGTTGCCGACGCCGGAACCCGGATGAATTCCTGTATCCGTCAGCTGAATGGTGCTTGCCAGACGGTGGACGTTTCGCGCCGCCAGCGCGTCGACCGCGATCACCAGATCCGGGCGGCTCTCCCGCACGACGCCGCGGACAATTTCTGCCGTCTCCATCCCTGTCTGTGCCATCACCCCTGGATGGATACCGCTGAGAACCGGATGCACCGTCCGCCCCGCTTTCTCAGCCGTATAGAGGTATGTGCCATTTCTTCTGCCTGGCTCCGTCCGCAGATGGCGGTTCATCGAAAGCCCATCCACCACGCGCGGTCCCAGCGAATCCGGCGTCACCTGCCGGTTTCCCAGTCCCGCTACCAGAATCGAAAGTCCGGCCATGGTTGAAGCACAGTTTTTCCGGATCAGGGACGCCAGCTGCCGTCCTAACTCCCCGGCAGCCGCCTCACAGTATGCGTCCTCTGTCTCCGACAGCCCCGGATCTTCCATCGTCAGGTAGGTTCCCATCGGCTTTCCCATTGATTCCGCACCTTTTTCGTTCAAAATCGAGACTTCCGTCATCCGGATCGAACTGCCATGACAGCGCCATTCCCGCAGCGCCACACCGCCGATTTCGCCCCCATCCCCCTCAAAACTTTCTCTCTCCTCCAACGCCAGATCCGTCCGATTTTCAAACATGGCTGCTCCCTTCTATCTCACAACTCAATCACAACCCGCACCACCATAAGGCTTAAATTCCATCCTATCACTTTTTACTTCAAGATAGCCTTATTATTTTTCTCAATTCGTAACTGTTCAGTACCTTCACAGTCACGCGCAAAAATTCATTAAAACGCAGTAAATGCGCAGACCTACTGAACAGTTACCTCAATTTTTATATTTTCCAGAAATATATATTTTATTCTCTCAAAAAAACCTAACGCTTTTTTTGTTTCATAGGACGCAATTTCCTGTGAAACAAAAAACTGCGCCACCCAGCCCAGATATTTGACATTGCCCGCAAGGATAGGCGCCGCCTGATATCCGGTCAGATACCGCAGTTTATACGTTTATTTTTCGAATTTTTCTAAAACTCTATTCTATTTCTCGCCGTCCGCACTCTCCACCGGCGTTACTGTTCACACACGTGTGCTCAGCAACGGGATTTTGCCGATGCTACGCATTCCAAATCGGCAAAATCTGCTGCCGGAACTGTATCGTACGGAATTTTCAGTTCAGAAAATTCCTACCTGTGAACAGTTACCCACCGGCATCTATTCCCCCGGATGTTCCACCTTCCAGATCTCCGTCTCCAGATAGTTCCAGATCTCTTCTCTGCCCTGTTTTGTCTCGGCGGAGAACGGAATCATCATCACTTCGGTGCCGACTCCCAGACCTGTTCTGAGAATCTTTAACTGTTTCTGGAGCTGGCTGCGCTTGATCTTGTCAGCCTTGGTCGCAATCAGGATCGGCTGGAAGCCCTGGGAAACGATCCAGTCGTACATGAGCTTGTCGTTTGAAGATGGCTCATGACGGATATCAATCAGTAGGAAGACGCAGCGAAGCATCTGCGATTTGTGCAGATAATTCTCAATCATCTTGCCCCACTTTGCCTTGACCTCGACGCTCGCGCGCGCGTAGCCGTACCCTGGCAGATCGACGTAGTAAAACGCGTCGTTGATATGGTAAAAATTGATCGTCTGGGTCTTGCCCGGCTGCGAGGATGTTCTCGCATAGGATCGGCGGTTCATCAGCGCATTGATCAGGGACGATTTGCCGACGTTTGATTTGCCTGCAAACGCGAATTCAGGCTGTGTATTTGCCGGCAGCTTACTGGTGATACCGCAGACGGTTTCCAGATTTACATCTTTTATAATCATATTTTTTCTCCTACTAAACCGCTATTTCTCCGGTACAAATGCCTCTCGGATGACTTCGTTCATCTCCTTGATGTATACGATCTCCATTCCTTTCGTGATTTCCTTCGAAAGCTCCTCGACATCCGGCTGATTTTTCGCCGGTACCAGTACCTTTTCCACCTGCGCCATGCGGGCTGCGAGCAGTTTTTCTTTCAGACCGCCGATCATCAGCACATGACCGCGCAGCGTTACCTCGCCGGTCATCGCCACACGCGGCAGTACCTTCCGTCCTGTCACCGCCGACAGCATCGCCGTTGCCATCGTGATTCCGGCCGATGGACCATCCTTCGGCACCGCGCCCTCCGGGATATGCAGGTGAATATCGTGTTTCTCGAAATAGTTCTCCTTCACGCCGTAATCAGATGCAACCGAACGCACATAGGTCAGTGCAATCTGCGCCGACTCCTTCATGACATCGCCCATCTGACCCGTCATCTGCAGCACGCCTTTGCCCGGCATGACATTGACCTCGATCTGCAGTGTATCGCCGCCGACGCTCGTCCACGCCAGACCGCGCACGATACCGACCTGTGCCTCATTTCCGGCTGCATCGAAGAAGACTTTCTCGCGTCCCAGATAATGATCCAGATTCCGCTCTGTCACGCGGATCGACGGTTTCTTCTTCTCCAGCACCTCTCTGGCTGCCTTTCGGCAGATATCGCCAACCCGGCGCTCCAGATTCCTGACTCCAGCTTCCCTGGTGTAGCTGTGAATCATTTTCTCCAGCGCCGAACCCGTGATATTTAACTGTTCCTTCGAAAGGCCATTCTTCTCCAGCTGTTTCGGAATCAGATAGTCTTTTGCAATGTGATATTTTTCATTTTCCGTGTAACTATTGACTTCAATCAGCTCCATACGGTCCAGCAGCGGTCCAGGGATCGTCTGCGTTGTATTCGCCGTCGCGATAAATAATACCTCCGACAGGTCAATCGGGATCTCCACATAATGGTCGCGGAATTTCACATTCTGCTCGCTGTCCAGCACCTCTAAGAGCGCCGAGGATGTATCTCCCTTATAATCGCTGCTGACTTTGTCGATCTCATCCAGCAGCATCAGCGGATTGGCAACCCCTGCCTGCTTGAGCCCTTCCACGATGCGTCCCGGCATCGCGCCGACGTAGGTCTTTCTGTGACCGCGGATCTCCGCCTCGTCGCGCACGCCGCCCAGGCTGATGCGGACATATTTGCGTCCCATCGCCTTCGCAATCGAGCGGGCGATCGAAGTTTTACCGGTTCCAGGCGGTCCCACCAGGCAAAGGATCGGGCTGGTGCCCTTCTTCGTCAGGATGCGGACTGCCAGGTATTCCAGCACGCGCTCTTTGACCTTTTCCAGACCATAATGGTCGGCTTCCAGAATCTCTTCCGCATGCTTCAGGCTCGCGTTATCCTTCGTCATTTTGTTCCACGGCAGTTCCAGCACCGTTTCCAGATATGTCCGGATCACATTCGCATCCTGGCTGCCAGCCGGCATATTCTGGAAACGGTTGATCTCCTTGCGGATCCGCTCCTTTACTTCCACGCTGGCTTTGATCTTCTTCAACTGTTCCTTCATCTCATCCGCATCAGAAACCGGATTTTCCTCTCCCAGCTCCTCCCGGATCACACGCAGCTGCTCCCGCAGAATATAATCACGCTGATTTTTATCCAGCGCCGCCTTTACCTTCGTCTGAAACTCGCGTTTCACGCGGTAAACCTCTAATTCCGTCAGCAGAAGCTGCAGCTCTGTCTCATACATCTCCGTCAGCGTCCGGCATTCCAGCACCGACTGGCGCGCTTCATAGTTCCACGGGAACTGGGCTGATATCTGGTTCATTAATTCGGTCAGATCTGGCTGTGCGATCAACGGACTTAATACTTCACGTCCCGCTGCCACATTTAATTTTCCGTATTCTTCCAGCTTTTCTTTCAGAATCCGGAGCATCGCCTCTTTCTGAATCGTGTCCAGATCGTCCTCGACCGGATCCAGAATCTCCACGATCGCAGTGCAGCATGCCTCGCCCTTCTCCATCTCCAGAAGCTCAGCTCTCTCCTGCCCTTCCACCGTGACGCGCACCATGCCGCCCGGCATCTTGACAAGCTGTTTCACGTAGCCAATCGTTCCTACCTGAAAAATCCCGTCAATATCCGGGATCACCTCATCCGGCTGCTTCTGCGTCGCCAGAAATACTCGCTGATCGCCCACCATCGCCTGCTCCACTGCCGCGATGGATTTATCCCGGATGATATCGAAATTTACCGTCATCTGCGGCAGCACGGTCAGTCCGCGCAGCGCGATCATCGGCATTGTCAGTTTCTTATCTTCCATAACACCTTTATCTTTCTTAATCAAATGTATCGTTATTTCCTGTGAAAAGAAAAACAGGGGTCTGCCTATGGCAGTTCGCCATCTCACAGACCCCATTAACAGCCGCCATTCTCAAGCTGCTGCATTTATTTTCCTTTACATTTACGCAATCTCGCCGGTTCTGTCTTTCTTAGAACGTCCTGTAAAAGACTTGCGGGGCACCGTATTGTCGCGATATACCAGCTCCGGCGCACTCTTTCCCTCGACTACGTCTTTGGTAATCGTGCAGATGCCGATCGTGGAATCGGACGGAATCTCATACATGGTATCCATCATCAGGGACTCCATGATAGAACGAAGTCCTCTGGCTCCCGTCTTTCTCTCGACTGCCATGTGGGCGATCGCCATCAGCGCATCATCCGTGAACTCCAGCTTCACGCCGTCCAGATCGAGAAGCGCCTGATACTGCTTGATCAGTGCATTCTTCGGCTCTCTTAAAATGCGGACCAGCGCCTCCTCATTGAGCGTCTGGAGCGATACCGTGATTGGCACACGACCGATAAACTCCGGAATCAGACCAAACTTCGTCAGATCCTGCGGCATTACCTGTTTTAGAAGCTCATCGATATCCTGATGCTTGCGATCCACAATATCGGAGTTAAATCCGATGGAGCCGGCACCTAAACGGCTGTCGATGATCTTCTCCAGACCGTCAAATGCACCGCCGCAGATGAACAGAATGTTGGTCGTATCGATCTGAATCAGTTCCTGCTGCGGATGCTTTCTGCCGCCCTGCGGCGGAACGCTGGCAATGGTTCCTTCCAGAATCTTTAAAAGCGCCTGCTGTACACCCTCGCCCGATACATCGCGGGTGATAGATACATTTTCAGACTTCTTCGTAATTTTATCAATCTCATCAATATAGATGATGCCGTACTCTGCCTTGCTGACGTCGTAATCAGCCGCCTGGATGATCTTCAAGAGAATGTTCTCTACATCCTCGCCGACATATCCAGCCTCGGTCAGAGTGGTCGCATCCGCGATGGCAAACGGTACATTTAAGATCTTCGCCAGCGTCTGCGCCAGGTATGTCTTACCGGAACCGGTCGGTCCGAGCATCAGGATGTTGCTCTTCTGAAGCTCTACATCCTGCGTGGACTTAGACATAACTCTCTTGTAATGGTTATAAACCGCTACGGAGAGCACCTTCTTGGCGTCGTCCTGTCCGATGACATACTCATCGAGAAATTCTTTGATTTCCTTCGGCTTCAGCAGGTTGATTCCGCTGAAATCCGGTCCTTTTTCCTGATCGGCAAATTCCTCTTCCAGAATCTCCGAGCAGAGTTCGATACAGTCATCGCAGATATATACATTATCTGTGCCAGCGATCAGTTTTCTAACCTGATCCTGTGTCTTGCCGCAAAATGAGCAGCGTATTTTGTCGTCTGTTCTGCCTGGCATACTTCCACCTTGTTCCTTTCTATTATTCCATCCAGAAATCTAATTAGTGGTTGGTAATGACACAATCAATCAGACCATACTCTTTCGCCTGCTCTGCTGTCATGTAATTATCACGCTCTGTATCACGCACAATCACGTCATACGGCTGGCCTGTATTGGCTGCCAGAATCTCGTTTAATTTCTTCTTGGTACGAAGAATATTCTCCGCTACGATCTGGATCTCGGTTGCCTGTCCTCTCGCGCCGCCGGATGGCTGGTGAATCATCACTTCTGCGTTCGGAAGTGCATATCTCTTTCCTTTGGTACCGCCGGAAAGCAGGAATGCGCCCATGCTGGCTGCCATACCCAGACAGATGGTAGATACATCACATTTGATATAATTCATCGTGTCATAGATCGCCATACCTGCGGTAACAGAACCGCCCGGGCTGTTGATATATAAGCTGATATCCTTATTCGGATCCTCTGCCTCCAGGAACAGAAGCTGTGCTACAACCAGGCTGGCTGTCACATCATTTACTTCCTCTCCCAGGAAAATGATACGATCTTTAAGCAAACGGGAGTAAATGTCATACGTCCGCTCGCCGCGGCTGGTGGATTCAAGGACATAAGGTACTAAACTCATGATTCTTCCTCCTATAATTGAGAATGAATGTTTATGGCAAAAATTGTTACAGTTCACACGCGTGCAAACTGTAACAGGATTTTGCTGATGCTTCGCATTACAAATCAGCAAAATCTGCTGCCACTATGTTATCGCACGGCACTTTCGGTTCCAAAAGTGCCTGCCTGTGAACAGTAATACAAAATTCTATGATGCCTTAGGACACCATAGAATTCTGCCGTATTTCAGTATTCGCTTTTATCGGTTTGATTAAGCAAGCTTTGCCTGCTCTACCAGTAAATCGATCGCTGCCTGAACTTTCAGGTCCTCACGGATCTGCTCTTTCTCGCGCTCACCCATCATTTCTTTCAGCTTAGCGCCTTCCAGTTTATAGGATGCTGCGATCTCGTTGATCTGCTCGTCAAGCTTCTCATCGGAAACTTCTACGTTCTCAACTTCAACTACTTTCTCAAGAACCAGTCTGGTCTTGATTCTCTTCTCTGCTTCCGGACGCATCTGCTCCATCAGCTTCTCCGGTGTCATGCCGGTATATTTCATGTAATCGTTGATGTTTAAGCCCTGGCTCTGCAGACGGCGAGCGTAGTTCTCTACCATCTCTCTTGCCTGAGTGTCAACCATCGGCTGCGGCAGTTCCATCTGAGCGTTCTCAACTACTTTTTCGATTACGTTGTTCTCGTTCTCTACTTTAGCGTCCTGCTCTTTCTTCTCCTGCAGTTTCTTGCGGATGTCTGCTTTGTACTCATCCAGAGTATCGAAATCAGATACTTCGCTTGCGAACTCATCGTTCAGCTCCGGAAGCTCGTTTCTCTTAACTTCTTTGATGGTTACAACGAACTTAGCCGGTTTGCCAGCCAGCTCATCTGCATGGTACTCAGCCGGGAAAGTAACGTTTACGTCACAGGTCTCGCCTTTTTTCTTGCCGATTAACTGATCCTCAAAGCCCTCGATGAAGGAATGGGAACCGATTACCAGCGGATAATCTGTACCAGCGCCGCCGTCAAATGTCTTGTCATCAATGTAGCCGGTGAAGTCGATGATAGTGTTGTCGCCGTCCTCGATTGCGCCGTCTTCTACGTCGATCAGTCTGCCGTTTTTCTTACGTGCTGCAGTCAGCTCGTTCTCTACATCCTCGTCTGTCACAACAGCTTCTGCCTTCTTAACTTCTACGCCTTTGTACTCGCCCAGAGTTACTTCCGGTTTCAGAGCTACGGTTGCCTCGTAGATGAATGCCTTACCTTTTTCGATCTGAGTTACTTTGATCTCCGGAGTGGAAACAATCTCTTCCTTGCTCTCCTCTGCTGCCTTCGGATAAGATGCGTCGATCACTTCGTTTGCTGCATCCTCATAGAAAATGCCAGCGCCATACATCTTCTCCAGCATAGCTAACGGTGCTTTACCTTTACGGAATCCCGGGATGCTGAATTTGTTTTTGTTCTTGTTGTACGCATTTTTGATTGCTGCATCAAACTCTTCAGCCGGAACTTCGATGGTCAGCTTTGCCATGTTCTTCTCTAATTTTTCTACCTGTAAACTCATTTTAAGGGGTCCTCCTTGCTTCTATATGTGAACCGCCATTCTACCGGGCGTTACACTTCAAGATAGCATTATAGCATATCTGCGTGCTAAATACTAGCGGAAAATATAATTTTGCGTTCACTTTTTGCGGGTTTATGAGTGGTTTTAGGTGGGTTTTATGCCATTTTTGATGTATTTTCTGTGTGTTTTTTAGTTGAAACTACACCTGGTCATACTGAATGGAATCTTTGACCTGTAATGCTACCGGGCGATCGACTAAGAGCGATGCCAGCTCAATTCCCAGATCCAGCGCATATCCAAGTCCACGCGCCGTTGTGATATTGCCGTCCGTCACAACGCCCGCACCCGTCAGCTTCGCACCGGTCAGGGCATCCTCAAAGCCCGGATAGCAGGTTGCCTTCTTGTCCTTCAAAAGCCCCAGCTGCCCCAGAATGCTCGGAGCCGCACAGATCGCTGCCAGGCGCTTTCCAGCAGCATCTGCCTGCACCAGTGCATCGCAGAGCGGTTTGCACGCCATCAGATTTTTCGTTCCCGGCATACCGCCCGGAAGGAACAGAAGATCCGCTTTCATCGGATCAATCTCATGCAGCAGGGTGTCTGCATGAATGCCAAATCCATGTGCGCCCTTCACCTCTTTTTTACCCGTAATCGAAACCAGTTTTACCTTCACACCCGCGCGGATCAGCACGTCCGCCGTTGCCAGACATTCCACTTCTTCCAGTCCATCTGCTAAAAATGCGTATACTACAGCCATGATTATTTCCTCCTTTTCTTTGTTTTTATAACACTTTTTATATTAAATTATTTATTTGTTTTCCACAAAGCAATCATTTTTCCTTTTGAAAATGCCTTTACTAGTACCCACACATTCACCGCCTCGTCAAGAATCAGGCTCAAAATCCAGCCACAAAGCACATCGACCAGCGAATGCTGTTTGATGAACATGGTTGAAAGACAAATCAGAATCGTGACAATCCACGAAAGTGTACGGATCGGTTTCTTGTTCCGCACACTTGCCGCGTGGCAGATCGTCAGATGTACCGCCACAGTGCTCGATACATGGATCGACGGGCAGACATTGTTCGGCGGATCCACCCTCCGCAGAAACCGCACAATCTGCGCGCAGAAATTCTGTGATGTGATCTCCTGCCGCAGATTTAAACCGTTTGGTGCCAGCAGGTAGACAAATAAGCAAAAGGTTGCTCCTGCAAACATCACAAAGCAAAGTCTCAGATATGCCTCCCGATCCTTGATCATAAAATAAATCATAAACACCGGCACCCACGCGTACCACAGAAAATACGGCAGTACAAACCATTCATTAAACGGTATCAGGTCATCGACCGCACAGTGTATAATATGAACATCCGATGGTTCATGCAGCTCCAGCAGAAAAAATCCTGACAGAAACACCAGCATATAGAGTCCTGCCAGACAGTAGCGGTGCGTTTTGATCCAATTCATTACTTGTTTTATCATTAATAGTATACCTTTGTATTGTTCTTTCGTTTTTATTCTTTCGTTTTTAATACCAGGTTTTCCGCTAGCGCCAGACGACTGTTCTGGTACTCGCCCGTAAACGTCACCTCGCGCCCGAACCATTCCGGCGGCACAAAGGCAAGTGCGGCTTCCTCACTTGGAAATTCAACCTCCGCCAGCTTCAATCCCTCATATTCACCTAAAAAAATGTCCAGCTCAATCGTGTACTCCGTTCCTTCCATCGGAATCAGATAACGCTTTTTCGTCAGAATCCTGCCGTCAGCCTTCGAGCGGAGATGCTCATAGGATTCCTTCGTCAGCGGCAGATTGTATTCCTCCCGCGCCATCAGTCCTTTGGATTTGTAGGTCAGATAATAGGTGTCATCCTCCTGACGGACACGCACAACCGGGGCAGTGCTTAGATATGCCTGCTCGATCTGGTGGAAGGGGTATCCGGCTATATCAAATGGAATGTGACTAATTAAATATTTGCGTTCGATTTCCATAAAATTAGTTGTCCTTTTTATATTTCTTAAAAAGTCTTAACAAAAGTACCGTATTTCTCCAAAATGAGAAAGCCATTTTTCTATAATTTCTTCACTGTTGGCCTCTATCACCCGAATCATACTGTTCAAAATTTGGGCTGATATTTTGGAAGAATTGTGGCTGAGCAATGCCTTGCCCGTACTGGTTATCCACACTTTTGTCGCATTTGAAGTTGCTCTTCCCTCTGCAATATGGACATGCACCGGTTCCAGCGGCTCATTTTCATTCGACCAAAAATATACAATATATGGTCCAATCCTAAAAATTTGCGGCACTCAGAATTCCTCCCTCTTGTGAAAACTCCATAATCAAGTGTGCATTTTCCCGAATCAGTTTCTTGAAATAACTCATTTCCATATCTGAATAACCATTTATATTCTCCCACTTGTAATCTGGCAAATAGCATATCGCATTGTGAAATCCATCTTTTTCATCGGGTGTTTCTATATAAACTTTAACCCTGCCATCTGCCCGCATTTCAGAATGGGTAATTTCCGTATCATCATTTAAGGTCATAAATGGGTACATCATCTTTCTTCCTCCTCTCATTTATCCTCAAAACAGTTTTAACCACGGCTGCTTTCTACTTATTCAGCATCCCCATCACCACAACCACCACAAACAGTACCACCATCACGCCGATAAAAATATCCATCGTCCGCACAGAGACATGCACATGGTCATAGATGCGCTCTTTGATGGTCTTTTCTTTCATGAGTTCCAGCTCCCGGCGGAGCTTTTCATTTTCCGCTTCCAGTTCCTCCAGAGTTTTATCTGCCGTCTCCTCTGCCGCTTCTTTCGCCGTCTCCAGTTTTTCGCTCACTGTTTCTTTTATCGTCTCATTCTTTTCCAGCATTTCGTTTTCGCTCATCCTTGTTCCTTTCAGAATATGGCTTGTTTTCTCTGCTGCTCACTCTGAAACAGCCTCTTCTCTTATTATATCCATAAAAATAAGTTCAGGCAATCCAAAAATATTTTTCCGTCACTGTCAAAGCAAGCGCTGGCACGCCATCTTCTCCACCATCCCCCCTGCCGATTACAACTTTTCAGATTTATACAAGAAAAAATCCTGCCCGGCAGGGCTGTTTATATAATAGGAGATTCCAACGGATTCTCCCATTATATAAAAAACTCCCCCGCCATGCATCCATGGAGAGGGAGTTTCGGATTTGTTTTCAATATTTATGTACGGTTCCCGACGACTTTTCATATGATACATACATTCTCGTCAGAACACAGTTAATCTTATTACTTCTTCGCAATGTACTTACGGATATCCAGTGCAATCGCAACAACGATAACGATACCCTGTGCGATATACTGGTAGTTCGGGTCGATGCCAAGGAACTGCAGACAGGTCTTTAAGAACTCGAATACGAGTACACCGATGATAACACCGGAGATACGTCCGATACCACCGTTTACAGATACACCACCGATGGTACAAGCTGCAATAGCCTCCAGCTCGTAACCGTTACCGGTATTTACACCGGCACCACCGGACTTAGCTCCCAGAAGGAAACCTGCGATAGCATACAGTGCAGTAGCTGTTACATAGATGATGATCTTGGTTTTCTTAACATTTACACCAGCAACCTCTGCTGCTGCCTCGTTGCCGCCGATTGCATACATATATTTACCATGGCGGGTGTAGTTAAATACGAACCACATGATCGCGCCGATGACAAATGCAATGATGAACAGGTACGGAATACCGAAGAAGTTACCATTTGCAATGATGGTATACTCCTGACGATAACCGCCTAACGGAACGGATTTTGTGTAAACCAGGTTGATACCGTATACGATCATCTGCATACCCAGGGTACCGATGAAAGCCGGTACATTCAGGTAAGCAACTACGATACCATTGATAAGACCAAATACACAGCAGATAGCAATACAGATAAGGAGAATCAGCCATACGTTCTGCTCGCCAAATCCTTTGGTAAGTTCAAAATGTCCGCTGTAATCACTCTTCTGGAGCAGAGTACCTGCCAGGCAGGCAGAAAGTCCAACCAGACGTCCTGCAGAAAGGTCGGTACCTTTCGTAATCAGACAGCCGGATACGCCGACTGCGATGATGAAACGGCATGCTACGTTGATGGAAATGTTGCTAAAGTTGCTACGGCTGAAGAAGTTCTGTTTTGTCACACCAACAAAGAGAACCATCAACAGGATCAGAATAACGATACCGTTATTGATCAATATATCTTTTACATTCAGTTGTTTCTTATCCATTCTCTCTTCCTCCTTTAGAACTTAGTCGCGTAGCTCATGATACGCTCCTGAGTTGCTTCCTCACCCTGTACCTCACCGGTAATGTGACCATTACACATGACAAGGATACGGTTCGACATACCAATCAGCTCCGGCATCTCAGATGAAATCATGATGATACCTTTGCCCTGCTTTGCCAGGTCAATCATGATCTGGTAGATCTCATACTTGGCACCAACGTCGATACCACGGGTCGGCTCATCCATGATGAGGATATCCGGGTTGTTGGCCAGCCAGCGGGAAATCAGAACCTTCTGCTGGTTACCGCCTGAAAGTGACTGAATCAGTGTCTTACTGCTCGGCGTCTTGATTGAAAGCTTTGCCACGTTATCCTTGACAAGCTGCTCAATCTTCTTCTTATTCAGTTTGATACCATAGTGTAAATACTGATCCAGGGAGGAAATTGATACATTATCTGCAATGGACAGACATCCCAGAATACCAGTTCCGCGTCGGTCCTCGGTAATCATACCGATACCGCCCCGGATTGCATCCTGCGGACGCTTAATGTTCATTTTCTTACCCTTAATATAAACTTCTCCGGATTTAATATGACGCATACCGAAGATACCTTCCATCAGTTCCGTTCTCTGAGCACCTACCAGACCGCCGAATCCAAGAATCTCGCCTCTTCTAAGGGTGAAGGAGCAATCCTGGAAGGAACGATCATGGATACTGGAATATCCTCTGACATCCAGCAGTACCTCTCCGGCTTTTGTATCATTCTTCGGAGGATAGATATTGGTCAGCTCACGACCAACCATCTGTTTGACGATCTCATCATCCGAAATCTCGTCCATATGCCAGGAACCAACATAGGTGCCGTCTCGCATGATGGTAATATCATCACAAATCTCACGAATCTCCGCCATCTTATGGGAAATATAGATGAGGGATACGCCTCGTGATTTCAGGTCACGGACAATGCGGAAAAGCGCCTCTACCTCATTATCCGTCAAGGAGGAAGTCGGCTCGTCCAGAATTACAACTCTGGCATTTAAGGATACAGCCTTGGCAATCTCGACAGACTGCATCTGGGCGATGGACATGGTTCCCAGTTTTGCCTTCGGGTTATACGGCATCTTAACATCGTCCAGCCATTTTGCTGTCTCTTCAAACATCTTTTTATGGTCGATGACCTGAATCGGACCAAATTTCTTGGTTGGATAACGACCGGTGTACATATTCTCTGCTACCGTTCTCTCAGGTATCGGCTGCAGCTCCTGATGTACCATGGCCAGTCCTCTGTGAAGGGCTTCATCCGGATTGTGGATCTCCACTTTTTCTCCATCCAGATATACCTCACCTTCATCCATATGATAAATACCAAAGAGACATTTCATCAAGGTGGATTTACCAGCGCCGTTTTCTCCCATCAGTGCATGGACGGTGCCGGGACGTACTTTGAGGTTTATCTTGTCCAGAGCTTTTACGCCAGGGAAGCTTTTCGATACCCCGCGCATCTCCAATCTGTACTCTGCCATCCCATTCTCTCCTTTCATAAAATCGGGTGTGCCATCTGCACACCCGACACTTTATTCACTCCCCCGCAGGGGAGTGATATGTTCATAACCGTCCTTCTCTGAACAGCTACAATTATTTAATCATTTCCAGAATATCGCCAGCGTTCTCAGTTGTAACCTTTACATAGTCTACCATGTATACGTTGTCAACATCTTTGCCGTTTACGAAATCAAGAGCTTTGTCAGCTGCTGTATGAGCCTGTCCGAAGTAATCGTTGAATACGGTACCGGTCATCTTGTCGTTCATAACGTTCTCAACAACCTCAACCAGAGCATCAACACCTACCAGGTAGATATCTTTGTTTACAGTTCTTCCAGCTGCCTCGATAGCCTGCAGAGCACCAAGAGCCATAGCATCGTTGTTGCAGAATACAACATCGATCTTGTCGCCGTACTGGGACAGAGCGTTAGCAGTGATCTCCTGACCCTTTGTCTGATCCCAATCACCACGCTGCTTGGTCAGCTCTTCAACCTCTACGCCAGCTGCCTTTAAAGCCTCAACGGATTTCTCAGTTCTGTACTGAGCATCTACGTTCTCCGGATCACCCTGAACCATGATGTAACGAACAACGCCGTCGCCGTCTGCATCACCCTTGTTCTCAAGCTCAGCGATCTCTTCACCCTGATATGTACCGGACTGTCTAGCATCAGCACCTACATAAGTAGCTTTGATGCCGTCGTCAACCCAAGCCTGCTCTCTCTCAGCATCCGGCTCACGGTTGATGTAAACAACCGGGATACCTGCTTCGTTGCAGATGTTGGTTACATCCGGCTCAGAAGAAGCCTGAACCAGGTTGATGATCATAACATCAAATCCCTGAGTAACGAAGTTACGGATCTGGTTCATCTGCTCGGACTGGTCATTCTTACCATCCATGATGGAGATGTTCTCTGCCTTTAAGCCAAGCTCATCTACTAAATATTTCTGAAGTTCGTTTCTATACAGTGTCATGAAGTTATCAGCGAACTGGTAAATAGAAATACCAACTTTAACTTCTGCCGGATCTTTTCCTTCGATTGCTTCTTTAACAGTCTCTGCTGCGTCAGCTGCTGCTGTTGTCTCTTCTGCCGCTGCAGTTGTCTCTGCCGGTTTGCTGGAGCAAGCAGTTACGGAAAATGCCATTGCAGTTGCCAAACCAAGTGCTGCTACTTTTTTCAGTTTCATAATGTTTGTCCTCCCTTAAACTTGCGTATCCGTTTGCGCTGTCCGGATCCACCGAACAGTTAAATTTTCCGCATACACACATTATACAGTTTCGCCGATTCGTCATTTTTTCTTATCGACACCTTTATTATACGGATCGTTTGTACACTTTTCCATATAATTTTCTTGGTTCTTATATAAAATTTTTTTAAATCCTTTGTGATTTTATTCACATATTCTTGTTTTTCCGGTGTGAAACTGTGGGATTTTATGGTAAATCAGCAACAGTCAACGCTTTCTGACTGCATTGATAATAGGTTCCTTCCTCTAATTCGACCTTTTCCTGTACATTTTGACCAAGTGCCTCAGCGGCAGCTATCTCAAAAATCACTTCTGCATACTCGTCGCTGTCACACTGGACTGTTCCATACAGTTTTCCGCTCTTAAGCCCCTCGATTCCCTGCGGGGTTCCGTCGATGCCGACCACCTTGACGCCCCTTGTGTCACCGGCGCGTTCAAGCGCCTCGGCAGCTCCGAGCGCCATCTCATCGTTGTTGCCGATCACCACCTCGATCGCATCCCCGAACTGGCGGATCCACTGTTCCATCAGCGCCGCCGCCTGGCTCCGATCCCAGTTTGCCGAACCACCGGTCAGTTTTTCCAGCGGAATATCTCCGTCGCGCATCGTCTGCACCGACCACTCTGTCCGGATCAGCGAATCCTGATGGCTGCGCTCGCCCTCCAACATCACATATCCCACGGTTCCATCCCCATTTAAATCAAGACTGCCCGGATTTTCCTGATACGCATCCACCAGAAGCTCTCCCTGCAGAACCGCCGATTCCCGCGCGTCCTCCCCTACATAATAGAGGTGCTCCCACCGTTTCATGTCCTCCTCGACCGGTTCGCGGTTGAAAAATACGACCGGCGTCCCGGCATCCATCGCCTTGTTGATGACATACGATGCTGCTGAGCGATCCACCATATTGACGCAGATCGCATCGTATTCCAGGGAAAGGAAACGATCTACCTGGCTGTTCTGCGTATTTTGGTTTCCCTTCGGATCCATGATTTCCAGATTGACCTTAATGCCCGTCTGCTGCTCATATTCCTTCGCCTTTTCCTCCAGGCTGGAACGGATATTGTTGATAAAGGCATCCTCGCCCCGGTACAGCGTTACACCGATACGGATGCTCTTTTTTTCTGCCGGTTTTGCCGCGCTGCATCCATTTAAAAGAAGTGTGCCCACTGCCAGAAGTGCCAGCGCCATCTGAATGCTTTTTCCGTTTTTTTTCATCTTTCTATACTCCCTCCCGGATTTTTAATCAATCGGGTACAGCATCTTCTCATATTTCTTCGAGCGCAGCTCATCCTTCTCTATATAGTAGGATTCCAATGAAAGCTGGCTTCTCTCCTGCTCTTTTTCAATCGCCTGCACTGCTTTTTTGACCGCAAAATAGCCCGCGTCAAACTGGTTTGTTACCACCAGCCCCCGGATTGTCCCCTTGTCAAGCTGATCCAGCAGGGACGGCATCATCCCGACGCCGTATAGCCCGGAAATGTATTTTCCGTACACGCTGCTTCCGCCGACAATCTCCGCCGCCTCCGCTGTGCTGGCGAAATCCAGTGCCGCCACCACCGCCGTGCCGCTGCCCGGATAAACTGTTTTTTCAATGACGGAACGGTAAGTATCATCGGTGCCGCGCGGCACAATGGTATAGGAAAAGCCCTGTTTTTCCAGCACCTCCGTCAGCCCCTGCTTCATCTCCCCCGCCTTGCCGATATATGGGTTATCTGCAAAGATCCAGACAGGAAGATCGGGGCTCTGTTCCGCCGTAATCGCCTCGCCCAGCTTTCTCCCGGCTGCCGTCCAGTCCATATGAACCGCCCCCTTGACCTCCTCATCCGGTGATAATTCACCCAGCAGGATAATCGGCGTTCCATATGTATTTTCTTCCAGATATTGGCGGCATTCCAGCTCATCAACCGGCTCCAGTATCACTGCCCCGGCACCGTCTGCCGCTTCCCGGCGCACCAGCTCCATCTGCTGTGCCAGATTATCCTTTTCATACAGGGTAATAAAGCTGACATCTACATTATACTCAACCGCCGCCTGATCCACGCCCTTGCGGAAGTTGACGTAATCATCATCCGAAGTATCGCTGATAATCAGGGACACCGGGTAGACCTCCACCTCTTTTTCCTTGATGATCCAATCCGTGGAGGAAAGGAGATACAGCAAAATAAGTCCCACACACAGGATTCCCCAGAGCACCAGCTCCTTTTTTTTTCTCACTCCATATCGCATTGATCTGTCGCCCCCACTTTTACACTTTCTTCTCTTCCAGCACTTTCTCGTAAGGCACTGCCGGAAGATGAATCTTCACCGCGGTTCCCTCATCCGGCTCCGACTCGATCGAAAGACCATATTCCGCGCCGAAATACAGCTTGATCCGCTCGTTGACATTGCGTACCCCGATGCCGGATCCGCGCTTGGATGCCACGTGCGCCGTATCGGTAAAGAGGCTCTCGACCTGTTCCTCCGTCATGCCAAGCCCATTGTCCCGCACCTCCAGATACAGCTCTTTTTCCTCCTGCCAGGCGCGCACGAAGATCTCACCGTCGCCGTCCATATATTCCATGCCATGGTAGATCGCATTCTCCACCAGCGGCTGCAGCATCAGTTTTAAACTTGCAAGTTCCAAAACCTCATCATCTGACTCGATCGTATAGGTAAACTTATTTTTAAACCGCATCTGTTGGATCATCAGGTAATTCCGGACGTGTTCCAGCTCATCCTTCACAGTAATTAAGCTCTTGCCGCGGCTTAAACTGATACGGAAGAACCGCGCCAGCGCCGTCACCACCTTGACCGCCTCCGTTTTCTGCTCATTTTCAATCATCCAGACAATGATATCGAGCGTATTATAGAGGAAATGCGGATTGATCTGCGACTGCAGCGTATCAAACTCCTGCTTGCGTTTCGCCTCATGCTCACGCACAATATCCTGCATCAGGAGGCGGATCTGACCCGCCATATCACTGATCGATTTTCCCAGATGGCGGATCTCATACGAACCGCCGATGTACACCGATGCGCTTAAATTGCCCGCCTCCAGGACGCCGACCGATTTTTCCAGCTCGCGGATCGGATTCGTGATCCTCGATGAAATATAAGAGTTAATCAGAGCCAGAATGCACAAAATGAGGGCAATGACAAATACGATAAAAAGCCGGGTTTTGATCGTGTTGAGCGACACGGCATTTTCCGGCGTCACCCCGACCACCTTCCAGCCTGTGTAGCCGATCGTCTTGACCGTCGCCATCCGCTTTTTTCCGGCAAATATCTCCTCATGATTTCCGTCCGAATAGCCGGCTGCCTGTCCATTGTTCTCCTGCACCCAGCCGGAATCCAGAAGCTGCATCTGCGGGTGGTAAAGAATCTCGCCATTTCCGCTGATCATATAGAAATAACCGCCGCGCCCCGTCGTGATGCCGCCAAAGAGCTGTTCCAGGCTCGAATAGCGAATATCGACCAGAAGGACGCCCTGCGAGGTCGAGGTTCCGTGTGTCAGTTCGACCGCCCGCGATAGCGAAATGACCCATCGGTATTGATTTTCCGCATTGTCAAACACATACTGTACGTGCGGCAGGGAAAAATGCTGGTTTTCCGTCCGGTTTAAGGCGCTCCGGAACCATTCTTCCTGCGTCACATCCACCTCATTTTTCAGACGCACCGCCGGGACTGCCTCCAGAAGCGCCCCATCCTCCGAAAACAGGGCAATATTCTCCACATTATCCTTATTATTATCGTAGAGAAGCGTAAATTCACTTCCAAGCGACTGGCTCGACAGATCGGCATTCTTGATCGTGCCATAATAAAGCGAGTCGGACAGCTTCATGATCGTGCGGAGATACGACTCCACAGAGCGCCCCACCTGCGCGATCAGGTTCTGGCTCTCCTCCTGTACTACTTCCGTGACCTGCCGTGACATTCTCTGGTACAGCGACAGGGAGATCAGTACACTCGCCGCCAGCGCCGTGATCGTAAAATAGATAAAGATCATCGACCGGATGCTGGCATCGTCAAAGAGCTTTTTCTTCCAGATCGTCCTTTTTTTACCCATTATGCCTCCCCGCTCCGGTGTGCCGTGCGGTACCGCGTCGGGGAAACACCGAATTTTTTCTTAAATACGTAACTGAAATAGTTCTGCTCCGGGTAGCCGACCTTTTCCGCGATGATATACGTCTTGTCGTCAGTTGCCATCAGAAGCTCGACCGCGCGCCCCAGCCGGACATCGGTCAGATAGGCGATGTACGCCTGTCCCGTCTCCTTCTTAAACATCGTTGAAAAATACGCCGGGCTCATATGCAGATGGCGGCAGATCTTCTCCACCGACAGATCCGGATCTTGAAAATTGTCCTGAATGTACTGCTTCGCCTCGCGGATCACGTTTTTTGTCGTATTGCTCCGCTCTTCTTCCATTCCGGCATTCATCTTGAGCGCCACCTCGGTCAGGTACGGGCGGACATTCTCCATCTTCTGGACGCGCCCCAGAATCTCGAAATAATCATTTTCCACGCCAAACATCTCGCTGATCCGCAGATCATACTGCTGGGAGAGCTGTGTCAGCACATTGATGATCGCAAGCACATACGCCTGATACTGGCGGTAATGCACCCGCGCATCCTCCATCCGGCTCACAATCCCGTCTATCACGGAACGGATCTTTTCCTTCGGTCCAAACTTGACTGCCGCTATAAGCTCCGACTCCATCCGGCTGTCGAACCGGAGTTTTTCATGCCCGGACGGCTCCATATCGCCGATGCAGATCACACCGCCGGAACCTGTGATCGCACGGTAACCGAGCGCATTGAGTGCCGTGTGGCACGGGCGGCTTAAATCCGTCAGCGAACTGCAGCTCTCACCCACGCCGATCGTAACCGATACCTCCAGAATTTTCTTCGTCTCCTTGCAGATATCGCCCAGCAGGGCAATCAGTCCGGTCTGCGTATTGTCTTTGTCGATCGCCACCAGAAGGATCGTCTCAAAGGAAGAGTGGAACACAATAAAACGGTACTGCCCTTCCAGTTTTTCCTCAATCAGATTGCGGACGGAAATCGGAATCAGCTCCCGCTGCTGATGCAGCGAAACTGCCTTGTCCACCTTCTCATCCGGTTCCAGATGGATCGCCGCAATCACCCATTTGACCGCACCCGCAACGTCGATCGCATATTCGTTCAGTTTTTCCTCAATCTGCGCTTCCTCCATGCCGCCGTGAATCAGGTCATTCAAAAAATGTTCCCGGATCGCCGGAAGACTCTTGATATAACTTTCCCGAAGCAGGGTAACATTCCGCTTCTGCTCGATCTCCTCATCGAGATTTTTCTTGATTTTCTTTAAAATCGCCGTCAGCTCTTCGACATTGACCGGCTTTAAAATATATTCGATCACATTGAGCTTGATCGCCTTTTTGGCGTACTCAAATTCATCAAAACCAGAAAAAATCACGATCTTGATGGACGGATATCTCTGCCGTATATTCTCCGCCATCTCCAGCCCGTCCATATATGGCATCCGGATGTCTGTCAGCACAACATCCGGCTCATTCTGCTCGATCTTTTCCAGCGCTTCCTTCCCGTTCTCCGCATCCCCGATCACCTCGAATCCGGCATCCTGCCAGTCGATTTTGCGTATGATGCTTGTCCGTACTTCCTCCTCGTCATCTACCAGCATGATTTTATATGGGTTCATATGGATTCGTCCTTTCAGTTCCTGATGCAATGTTGTTGTGAGCCAGTTTGTCTTAGGACTCTGGAGCTCTGCTACGGTATCCCCATTCCAGCTTTCCCTGACACCTCATGAGGAAGTGGCTGGGCAGGCTGGAATGAGGGGAATTTCTTTCTTTACATTATACCACATCTTTCTTTATTTGTGAGTTTGTGATTTTTCACTGGCAGGTTCCAATTTCTGTAAAGGCGTGCTTCGTCCCCGGGTGCGGGAACCCGGTTCCACACAGCGTCTGCATCCAGTCCGCCGTCCGCGGCAGGCGAGACAGTCTTCATCTATTTCATAAACGGCATTTCCATCAATGATCAGCCGGGTGTTCATAGCTCTGAATCCTTTTCTTTCTTATTTTTTATAATATACTATATGTGGTTTTTCCTGTCCCGGAGCTTTTTTTCTTTAAACATTCCCGTTCTTTTTCGGTTCCAAAAGTGCCTACCCGTGAACCAAAACGTCTTTTTTTCCTCTCATCTGCATATATTGAGACAAAGATTTGGGAGGTTTTTTTCGTGAACCAAGATGTTTCTCTCAAAATGACCGAGTTAGACCGCTTGACCTCACTCCCACATATGCAGCTTGTCAAGGCGGCGCTTCCCTATATTCACATCCCGGAACAGCGTTTTTTCTCCCTGTTTGTGAAATTCCGCGAACTAGAAAAGACGATGCAGCTATTTGCTGATCCGGCCGACGGTGAGATCGGAATCTGCTCGGTGGGCGAACGCGACAAGGATTCGCCGGTTGATATGCTGAAAGCGATCAAGCCGTATGGCACAGAGGAAGAGCAAAGTTCGATCGATCTGGTCTTAAATTTTATCGAAGGTTCCCGCCTCTATGAATCCTACTGGCAAAATATGCCGCAGACAGCATCCTTTCCGACTTCGCAAGATATCCAGAATGATTCACCCAATTCTGATGCAGTTCCGGCATCTGTTCTTTACCCGCAAGCCGAATATTCCCGCAGACAGAAAAAACCCACAGACCGTGCATCTGGCACATCCACTTCAAACAGACAGGAGGCACACACTATGGAATTTCAAAACTGGAAACAGGATCCGAGACTCCGCTCCATGGATCCAGACAAAATAAAACAGATGGAACAGTTAGCCGATCAGGCAAGAAACACGCCGCAAGACAAGCTTCTGCCGCTTCTCATGAGTCTCCGGGGCAGCAACGGTTCCCCGCAATTCTCAACCTCAGAAATGGACACTCTTTTTTCGATCCTGACAGACCAAATGCCCCCAGCGCAGAAACGGCAGGCGGAAATGCTGCGGATGCTGAGCCAGCAGATGGGCGGGGCAAATAAATCATAAAACCAGAGTTGCCACTGCTATTTTTCCAAATCATGCTACAATTCATTTCGATAATGGGGAGCTTGTGATGCAGGCTGAAAGGGAACCAAAAGTTCCGACCCAAAACCTGATTTGGATAATGCCAACGTAGGGACAGATATTTTGAGACACCTGAGCGCCGGATATTGTCCGGCGTTTTTGGGTTTCATTAGGAAATTATGTCCTATGAAACAAAAAAACTCATCTGGGGGTTCCTATCTGCTTCCAGATAAAAATCCCCAAATGAGATCTGACTCTCACAGCCTATCTAATTAGTAATTTGCTAAATCGCTCTCATCCTGCACCACCACAATCTTCGTCCCGGTATCCACCTGGCACACAACCTGTTTCATATCTTCCTCCGGAATACTGATGCATCCGGAAGTTCCCGTATTATTCCAGCTCTTCGGGCAATGCAGAAAGATCGCCGATCCCTTTCCCGGTATACACTCCGGATTATAATCCAGTACCAGGCCATAATTATACTGCGGCGCCTGCGCCATCAGATCCTCCGCCGAATTCCAGTCCTTCTGTACCTGCTTCGTATTTGCCAGCTTGTTATAATACTGGCTGTTTCCGTCATCCACATAATAATCGCCGTCCACAATCTGGTGATACGGCAGAATCGTTCCCGGATTTGCCTTCAGGCCAAATGCCATCGTAAAGCGGTACACACCCGCCGGCGTCTTCTTATCGCCCTCCTGCTTCTGCATCGTGATACCGTTCATGCCGCTGACCGCTTCTTTCGACATCACCTGCACCAGTTTTCCATCTGCATCGCGTTTATACCAGTCCAGACGGCTCTTCGCCGGATCCTGGCGGTTGCCAATCACCACAATCAGCTGCGTTGCATCCTTCGCCGCCTCCAGTGTATTTACATCCCCGTTGTAGCTTGCCGTAAGCGCCGGTCCTGTCGCTTTCTCCGCCGCCATCGCAGCCGCCGGAGCTGCCGCACTCATCAACATGCCTGCTGCCAATACTACCATTGCTTTCCGCTTCATTCTCAATTTCATCTTATTTATCTCCTATTATTTTATGTATCTGAATTTCACTCAAAAATCGGCTGCTTTTATCTTTCGCACACCTTTTTCCACACACTCTGTCAGTTCCTGCCACTTTCCAGTCCAGCCGCCTGCAGCATCGCCTTTCCAAAAATATGATGAAACAGCGCAATCACGCGCCCCACCAGCATGACAGCACAGACCGTTCCAATGCCGATTCCCACCGGTTTTCCCGCAAACAAAAGCCCCATGAGCAGTGACAAAACGATACAGGTTGCATCGACACAGTTCTTCATCAGACCTGTGTCGATTCCAAAGGTGTCTGCAAACACCTGCACCAGACCATCGCCCGGATTTGGCACCAGCCGCATTGACAGGGACATCGCCGCGCCGATGCCTGTAAAAATCAGGGCAAGCATCAGCACTCCCAGGCGTCCTAAAAGTCCAGAAGCCGCCGGTCCACATTCTTCCAGCGGCGGTATGCACGCTGAAAATACATTCAGAAATCTTGTAAATGCAATACTCAATGGAAACTGCAGAGCATCTTTCATAAGCAAGCTGCGTCCTGCTTCTCCTTTCTCCCGCAGATGAATCGCCGCCTGAATCAAGACAAAGATACCATACAGGACAAAGGTCATATCACCAAAATTCCGGTTCCAGATCACGGACGCTGCATACGAAAGTGAAATAATCGGCGACACTCCGAGTCCTGCTTTGGTATTGAGTGTAAGCCCCATCGCCAGAATCAGAAGCCCCATCAGATAAAAGCCCCACCGTGCTGCCCCGCTTCCCGTCGGTTTCTCCGTCATTTCCATGTTGTGATTCAAGATTTCCTCATCTCTTTTTCTTAATATTTATTAAACCTATTCTATTATAGATCCTCCTCTTTCCACTTGACAAGCGCTTCCTGTATTCTAAATCTTCCAATTTTCTTACGAAATAAATATTCCAGCCTGCCTACATTCTACAATCACAGCCTACATCTTACCATTGCGCCCCATTGAACCCACGACAAATTTCTGCTGCCACCAGATTATCTTACAGCACTTTCCGTTCTCTTTACTTTTTCCATCCCCTATGCTACACTAAACTCATGATTTTAGCTGTATCAAAGGAGTTTTATACATATGAAAAAAGATATGACCGAAGGGCGGGAATGGTCCTCCATCCTGCTCTTTTCCCTGCCCATCATGGGGGCAAACCTGCTGCAGGTTTTGTACAACCTCGCTGACAGCGTGATCGTCGGAAACCTCATCAGCGCGACCGCCCTTGGAGCCGTCGGACTGACCAGCTCCATGACCTGGCTTCTGACCGCCATCTGCACCTCCATCGGTGCCGGCGTCAACATCGCAGTCGCCCAGTATTTCGGTGCCAAAAAAGAGACGGATATACAGGAATCCATCTCCGTCTCCTATCTGATTGCCGTGATCGCAAGTATATTTTTAACTGCCGCCTGCTTTCTGGCAGCCCGTCCAGTTATTTTCGGCTTTTTGCAGGCACCGGAAGAAATGCGTTTCGACAGTATGGCATACTTTCTGATCTACAGCGGCGGAATTATTTTCCAGCTGCTCTACAATGTCACCTACGGCATCCTGCGGGCACACGGGGATTCGCGCGGCGCGCTCATTTTCCTGATGATCTCCGCCGCCCTGAACATTGTGCTGGACTGTGTGTTTATCTCCATCTTTCATATGGGCGTCTCTGGCGCGGCTGCCGCGACCGTGATCGCACAGGCAGGTTCCGCCATCGCCAGTTTCCTGTATCTGCGGCATATTTTCCCGGATCTGCTGCCGAAACGGCGTTATCTCTGCGCCTGGAAGGGACAGGGGGCGCTGCTGATGCGCCTGAGTATTCCGATCATGCTGCAGACGGGCGTCAATTCGATCGGTTTCCTCATCCTGCAGCGTCTCATCAACTCCTTCGGCGCTCCCAGCATCGAGGGCTACGCTGCCATGCTGAAGGTCGAACAGCTCGCGCACATCCCGTCCCAGAGCTTTAACGTCGCCATTTCCAGCTTCGCCGGACAGAATATCGGCGCTGAAAAACTGGACCGTGCCCGCCGCGGCTACCGCACCACCATCCTGATGGGCGTCCTGATCAGTATCTCCATCAGTATCGTAGTTCTGCTTTTTGACCGGCCGCTTCTCCAGATCTTCAACATCACCGGAGAGTCCCTGCGGCGCGCAAAGGAACATCTCGACATCCTGATGTTCTTCATCTGGACCAGCACGATCACCAACATCACCTGCGGTTTTCTGCAGGGTGCAGGCGATGTCAAGATCCCGGCAGCTTCCGGCTTCATCAACCTGGGCATCCGCCTCGCGCTCTCCTTCCTGCTGGCGCTCACCCCGGTTGGCTTCCGCTGCTACTATGTGAGCATGCCGCCCGCATGGCTGATCGCCTGCTTCGTAGTTGTGATGCGCTACCGGAGCGGAAAATGGAGGGAGTTTCGAATTGTAAAAGAGTAAGAAAAAGGATGGAAGAATTTACTTTGGGGGTGATTTCTTCCATCCTTATTTCGTTTAAAGCTCTTTTTCGCGTTTTACCCGCTCCTAAAATTTTAGCACACTACTATCTATAAAACACAAACTCCATTTTTACCATGCACATTCCACTCCACGCGCACACCGCTGCTGCCAGTGCCCGGTATGTAAACACGATATGGATATAAGAATGATTCACAAACACACTATACCAGGCAAACGGAATCAGGCAAATCATAAGATATGGCAACATACATAGGAAGAGCTCCCGCCAGCCACTCCGAACATGCAGGCTTTGTCTATTTCTCCACAGCATAAAAATCGTCAACAGAAGAAAGACAACCGCCGCTAATACCAGAACACCTATAAATCCGGCACCTATATTCCGCATAAATACCATCACTCTGGAAAAATGATTTTCTCCATAGCTGCTGGAAACGCGGACCTGTGCCTGCGAAACGGCATCTGCCAAAACATTCTGACGTAAAATAATCGAAGAAATCAGCCATTTTCCTGCCCACATGCCAAAATAGCCAAATCCCCAAACGACTGAACCAGCCACAATCTGCCGAATCTTCTCTGCAGGCGCCGTTTTTTCCTGAATCATCATAAAAACAGTCAGTAATACCCCTAATGAAGCGACCGGATATGTAAGCAAATCCGCGTATGCAATCACAATCCCATTCATCAAAAACAGATAAAGAAAATGTCCCTCCCTGCACATCCATTTCTGAAAATAAATACACACAATAACCGACAGCATCGTCGGGTAAAATACCGTCGAAAGCTGCAGCGAATGAATAATCGCTAATGGACGCAAAAATAAAATCGTAATCCCCAACGGCAGGAACAACTGATATTGTTTTCTTTTTATTATAACCAACACCAGTAATAATATTGTAACCGCAAAAAAGACTGTATTAATTGACCGTATACCCAAATAATCGGTTACCATCAAAAGCGGCCTAAGCGCCACCAGATAGCCATGCCAATAACGCGGGTACGCAATACTGCCAACGTCCTCCTCCGCCTTCACGTATGCATCTAACGAAGTAATCGGATCTCCATTCTGATAATCTGGTCGGTAGGCTGCAGCCGCGCGGTTCAGCGCACTGGCATCTTCTTTCTGATAACAGGCATTTCCAATCATAAGCGCATCCGTCCAGTTATCCAGCTGATCCGCATATGTATAACCAACCGCCGCACCTATCCCTTCATAAGAAAATGTTTCCGCCGATCGGGCTGCATGCGTCTGGGTCAAACGATCCGGCAGCAAAAATACGCACCATAGTAAAAATATGCCTGCAAACAGACTTGCAAGCAGCATCAAACATAATTTTGCACTTATCTTTAGAAATTTCATACTCTCTCCCAAGCAACGGTGTACAAGGGGTACAAACAAGATTAAAAAGAAAAGATAGATTTGAAAGTAAGTAGAGTGGGATAATCCAGAAGTTAGAGCTTAGATTTTCCACTCTACTTGAACGTGGTCGCTAGTTGCGCTGATTGAAATAATCAGGCCGTCAACGGCTTTCCTTTTGTCGTCAAATTCAATGCTGTCCCAATGGTCGAGGTAATAAGAGAGTTCCTGCTCCTTTTGGGGTGACATTGTTTCAATGGACATTTCCGCAATCTCCTTTGAAATGGTCTGGCGGCGAGTGTCCAGTTCTTCAATTTTTTTGTTAGCATAGGCAAGAAGTGTTGCGTTGGCTCCGGTTAGCGTATCAAGTAGTTTTTCAATCTCGGCTTCAACTTGCGCCAGTTCAATTTGATGGGCGGTCAGTTTGGGATTGACTTTTTCCTCCCGGCTATGGCGGACTTGAAAATTTTTAAATCTCGCCCGCATAGCACTGAAAATAAATTCCTCAAATTCAGATTTACGGATTTTACCACAGCCCGGGCAGCCTTTATTTTCAGTCCGTTTACTACAGCGAAAATAGCCTTCGCTGTTCGGAACGTGTGTTGCCTTTAAGGCATATCCGCAACACCCGCATTTAACTTTTCCGGCAAGCCATGTATTTTTCGGCTTACGTCCTTGTTGAAAACTCTTATTTGTCATTAGCTTCTTCCTGCATTTCAGCCATACATCAGACGGTATGAGCGCTTCATGTGGAGCGATTACAAGTATCTGGTCTTTCAGGCTCCTGTCTTTATCCTCCTTCACGTCCCGGCCCTGATAGAGATAACAGCCATTGGTTCCGGCAAAATCGGAAGCGTCATTGACAATAGCCGCCCCCTGGCTTTTAAAAAATTCGTAGAGTTCTAAATCTGCTTGTGCGTAAACAGGATTTCTTAAAAGCTGTGAAATAAAGGTACGGAATAGCGATTTACCGTAAACTTTGATGTTCTGTTCCTCAAAGTACCGTGTAATGTCACCAAAAGACGTTTCCGGCTCGGAATACATTTCAAACATGAGCTTTACATATTGGGAAGTTTCGGGGTCTGCCACCATCTTTTTTGTGCGGATACCTTCAACCACTGTCGGCTCCAACTGATAACCATAGGGGGCCTGTCCGCTCATGTGAAAACCTTTCAGGCACCGGGAGTAGTAAGCGTCCGTGACGCGTTTCTGGATTGTCTCACGTTCAAGCTGTGCGAATACGATACAAATATTCAGCATGGCCCGCCCCATTGGGGTTGAGGTGTCGAACTTTTCTGTGGACGAAACAAACTCCACGTCATATTCCTGGAACAGCTCCATCATGTTTGCAAAGTCCAGAATGGAACGGCTGATTCTGTCCAGCTTATAAACGATTACCCGCCGCACCCGGCCCTTTCGGATTTCTCCTAACAGCTTTTGAAACTCCGGCCTGTCCGTATTCTTCCCGGAATAGCCTTTATCCTTGAATACTTTACAGCTTCCGCCTTTCAGCTCATACTTACAAAAATCAATCTGGCTTTCAATGCTGATACTGTCCTTACGGTCTACCGACTGTCTCGCGTATATACAATCTTCTCTGATAATGTCCATATTGGGCTCCTTCCGTATGGAATGGAGCTACCAACCTTACAATTATATTATACCATAGGCAGCCCCGGACAACAATGTTGCGGTTGATTAGTAAAATCTGTCCGTGTATTTACTGAACACATCATATAAGTGATTTTCGATTTCTCTTTTTCGCTTGTTCTTTTCATCCGGGGATAGTACCGGAATTAGATTTTCCAATACGATAAGTTTCCCTTGAAAATATACGGATTGTTTTTCGCTTTGGTATGTAACAGATTGAACCATCGAAAACCTCCACTTTTCAGTACGGATGAACAGCGGCCAGCTTCCCTCTTGTCTGCTGGGGAAACCTAAAAAAGCGGCTCCCTGGAAGGAACTGCCCTTTGAGCTTTCCCCAGCCTCGGGCCACGTTGGCCCGAAGCTAATAATCGCCGTTATAATATTTCTGTTCAGCCTCGTTGAGTGTGTATAAGTCAAACACTCCATAAAGCTGATTTACTACACGGCTAATATCTTTATGGGTGAATCCACAGTCCTGCATGGCCATAATCACATAGCCCCGGCAGGCGTCATTACTCCATATATTCAGCGTTAATTCTGGACTAGATATATTTTCCTTCATAAAATTCTCCTGTTCATAGAAAAATATGGGGCCCAGCCAGAACGGTTGCCCTATCATCAGACAGTAATAGAGGAAGGGCCCCACAGGTTAGAAAGTTTTTTCAGATAGACCGGACGGACAGTTGGCTTTTTGTCCCATAGCATTTCAGCTCTCCCCATTCTGATGGCAAGGCGATCTCATTACCTGCGACGGCTCACGGTTCGCAACACCGCTGCACGCTCGGATTGTGACTAATCGCAAGTATCCGGGTTTTGTGTTTTGTCCGGCAGACCTGCCACAGTCTGCCTACGGCATGGGCCTGGTCGCTCTCTCTAGTGTAAAAATAGAGGTCATGGCGGGCCTGTCACTGGACACAAGCACCCTTCGTATCCGTCTATCTTTTATTCAGTTTTCAATCTGCGTGAGGCGTGTCCCGCTTCGGGCCAATGTGGCCCGAGGCTTTGACTGCCTCTCATAAGCCATTTCATTTTTGAGGCGAAATCGGTACACCTTATAAAAATTTTTTTAAAATTTTTTCCAAGTTCCGAAGGCCGCGCTCAATGGCGAGCCGCACGACCTTTTCATCCACACCCTCGGCCCGGGCAATGTCTTGTTTCGTCAAGCCGAGAATGAAATGAGCGTAAATGCGCTTTGCCTGTTTGTCGGGCAGTCGTGAGATGGCGGTATAGAGTTCTTGTATCGTCACTTTACGCTCATACAGTTCATAGGGAGAGAACGCAACGAAAAGCGCCTCATGCTCAATTCCATCATTCCGATCCAGGGAGTAATAGGCTTTGTGCCGGTATGTACGCAGACGGTAAGCGGCTTCCTTCCGGTCAAACTCCTTGAACATTTCAACAACATCTTCTGGTACTTCCATAAAGTAGTCTGACGTATAAAAAGGGTAATAGTCCCGTAAATTTATAATAGCCATATTGAACCTCCGCTTTGTTTTGTGATGGATGGACAACAAAACAGAAGCGGCGGGGAGCGTATATGTAGGCTGAAATTTCTGAAATTTTCAAAAAATAACAGTGAAAAATCTATAAAATAGTAAAGATGGCTACTCGTTCTAAAAAAGCCTCGACAGCTTATCTCAAGACTGGCTCTGTTTCGATAGCAAATCCTGAAATAAGGTGTCGAACATAAAAAAAGCTCAAACAAATAACAGCTTGTTTGAGCCTTAAAAAAGTTTAAATTGGAATAAAACTCCTCCCATCTAGGAGGAGGTAAAGCAAAAGGGGCGTTGCTTCATCTATTTTTTCTCAATAATCTAACTCATGTTATTAGCAACCTCCGCGTAAAAATCTCGTAGTTCTTTTATTATCATATAATGTATTTTTTGCAAAATTTGTCGTAGATAGGAGGCAAAAATAAAAAAATAGAGTAGAGGATATGTTAATGGTTAACGTACCTCTACTCTATCTAATTGTTACTAAAAATTTTCTTTTAAAAAGGTTGTTACAAAACAGACTCAATTTACTATATATAGTATATGTCAATTATTAAATCTACCATATACAGAACATTACTTTTCTCTTTGCAACAACCCTTTTAAATTGTATAATTGCTTTCACTTAATCAGCATTATTTTTTATCTGATTGAATAGCCATCCTATAATTCGAGCTATACAGTATAAAACACCAAGTCCAAGGACGGAGCATACAACTAGAAAAAATATAGACATTGCCGACATATTTACATCAACACCTTTTTGAATAGGACTCTACTTATATTATTCTTAATTTAATACGGTAGAAACTTCTCCATTAAAAACTTCCGTTCTTAAAGCGAAAGAAAGTGTTCCTACTCCGCCGACTACATTTGCTCTCATAGAGCCAGTCACTTCGGCCGCTTTGCTTGAGGTAGATGTTGCACGGCCAATGGCTAAACTTTCATCTTCAACCGTTCCGCCAACACAGTAGGTATTTAAATCACGTGCATTAGAAATTTTCCACTGGCTACCACTCTTTGATAAGTCAAATCTGTAATCCATACCTGCGACACCCCAAAATGCATCCGATTTCCACGTTCCTTCAGTAGCAGGATCACGAGTTAAAGGAGGCGTATAGCTAAGTGTCACTGTTACCGGCTGACCGTCCTTCTCGAAATGTAATGTTTCCGAATAGGGCTGGCTTTCGTCAAAATTATTCAGATCGACACTGAATGTTTGTCTCTGTTCTGGAGAATCAGCAGCAAGAGCACTAAATGCGCTACCAACTACCATGAGACTCAGCGCTACCAACAGACCCAATGCCTTTTTCAAACCTTTCTTCATAAATGACCTCCTTGAGACTTTACCATAGTAACAAACTCAGATTTTTTAGCGCCCACCATTATGTAAGGCACTATTCTCTCAAATTCTCCTCCTCTATAGCCCCAATGGTATCCCTCCCTTTACTAATCGGTTATGAGCTTTTTATAACTAACTGTAGTATACCACAGAATCCCTATATATGCAATATAATCTAAAAATGGTAAATAAAACTTAATAAATTGTTAATTATCAACATATATCGTATATTTTTCTGATATAAAAACCGGGTATTCAAGTTTTGTGTTTTGATGTTTGAGTTAAAACGATAAAAAGAAAGAGAACTTGTTGATATAAAAAAAATATCATTCTTTTTGCATAAACATATAAAAACTCGAAAAGCGATTGATAAATCACCGAAAATTTGTGGCGAATTTTCTTAATATAGATATTTTAAGGAGGTATTGCGTAAAACAATAGATGTTGTATAAACTCAATAATCTTTTTTGCAGTATATTGCTAAATAGCTAAATGGCAAGCAATGCCTCTGTGGCCACAAGTGGCACAAAGGCTGCTTGTTGGGGCTCGCCCCAAACCCATATCTTCGGGCCAACATGGCCCGAAGTGTCAGCGTCGCTTTGCTCCTTATTTTCATAACCTTAACGCTCCTTTTCCTGCTTTCTTCCCGGCTCGGTGTAGCCCATCAGAGTGTCAATGTTCGCCTTGATTGTGACGATCTCCTGCATATCCCGTCGTGCCTTCTGGTATTCTCCATAGAGCTGTTTTTTCTTTGCTGTGAGCTTACGGCCTTCTTCCTTCAGCACATCCATTTTGGGGAGCTTTGCCCCGCCCAGCAGAGAGCGCATTTCCGCTTGTGCAACCCGGTACAGTTCAAGGTCGGCCTCATGCTCCGCAAGGAATTTCCTGCTGTACTTCGTCGCCTTATACTGCTCAAAGACTGGGCGGGTTTTGGCATACTGAACCGTTGCAGCCTTTAGCCCGGCATTGGTTTTCATAGCCTGTTCCGTCTGCTTGACCTGCTCGGAAATAGCATGGAAACGGTCTGCCGCCTCGGTGGCTTTCTGCGCCAACTGCTCATAATCGGTCAGGTTATTGTCCTGTATATAGGCAAGAGCGGCGGCCATCTGCTTAATGTTAAATACCTTCGCCCAGCGTTCATATCCAGGCCCCTTACCGGCAGCCAGCTTTGCTTGAATATCCACCGCCAGACTGATTTTCCGTTCCGAGCGCCCGGGGCGTTTTTCTTTGCCCTCAATGGCAGACAGAACATCTTGCAAGTCGTAGCCGTCTCCCAGCGTGGAAGCCCGCAGACGGGTAAAGCGTTCCTGTCCCTGCCCGGTCAGCCGGAAACTGATACCGCCGCCCCGAACCGTCTTGACCTCATATCCGGCCCGCTTCATCAGATTGAGAAATTCGTCCAGATCAGCGGGGCGTTCCGCCAGCGCAGTATCAATGGCAAGGCGCAGTCTGTCCTGATAGGAAAGCGGCCCTTTTCGTTCTTTCTGCCATTCTCCATAATTCCGATACTTGCCCTTGCTCCGGGGCTTCGGGTTCTCTACAATGGACAGCCCGTTTTCAAGGCACAGCCTGTCAGAGAGCCGCCGGAGGGCGAAGCTGGAGCCCCAAAAGTTTCGGAATTTCCGGGTGCAGTCAAGGGTGGTGGAGTTGTAATAAATGTGACAATGGATGTGCTGCTTATCGGTGTGCGTGGTAACGATAAAAGCGTGCCGCCCCTTTGTCCAGCGCATAGCCAGCTCATAGCCGATACGGTTCGCCTCCTTCGGGGTGATCTCGCCCGGATAGAAGGATTGTCGTATCTGATAGCACAGCACATCATTTTCTTTTTTCTGTTCCCGGCCCGTCATAGCGGCATAGCTGGCTTTTGCCAAAAGGAACTCGTCCGCCACGGTGGCCGGATCACATTCATAAGCGGAGATATACTTTCCTCTTTCTGTTTTCTCCGGGTCCTTGCCATAGTCCAGACAATCCCGGATTGCCTCGGCAATCGTTTCGCCTTCGCCCGCATGGCGCTGCAACAAAGTTGTGGTAGCCAGAAATCATCCCTCCTTTCCATGAGAAAAGGGCGGCCCATCCAGACCGCCCCGACTTCGGGCCAACATGGCCCGAGGCTGTTTAACTTGCCAGAAACCGGTACAGAGCGGATTTGCCTCCGTCCAGCGCCCAAAGAAGGGAGCCCGCCGCCGCTTGCAGTCCATACGGCGAAAGAAGGAAAGCGAGAAACAGAAATACAATCCCGCCTATGGGCGTCGGCGTGAAAAAGAGAGCGACACCCAGCACCACCAGAATCACAGAGGCAATCGTCAGCAGGACGGCACAAATATCAAACAGGAATACCAGCAGAGCCGCCAGAAGGGACAACGCTAAAGCAAAGGGAGCAACCAATATTTTCAGCAGTATCTTCATCTCCAAAACCTCCTTTATCTATCCTTCCTACCTCTATTTTATCATGCCTGCCCGGGGACATAAATGTTGCGAAAGATTAGTGAATCCTGTCCCAAACCTTCGGGCCATGATGGCCCGAAAACAGAAAAAGCAGGACACATTCATGTCCTGCCAAATTTCTGCTATTCTGTTTCCTGCTGCGGGCAATCGGGAACTGTCAGCAGCGAAGTGTCGATAACAATATCCTCTGCTGGTTTCAAGAGCTCTGTCAAATCGTGCTGCCGTCCCACGTTGGTCACATCAATTTTATTCACGCATATTCCAATCCACGGAAACTGTCTGCTTAATTCATCCATCAAGTCGTATATATCAGCAGTTGCCAGCTTATCATCCGATATGTAGCCGGAGCCTTGACGGTGAGAAAAACGATGCCGTTTGAAGAACCGGCGCAAGTCGTCATACGCCTGCCGGTAATTGGCTCCGGGGTAATGCTCTTTTAATTGATGGGTGTCCAGATCAAAATTTAAGGCTTTGAAATATTTTCTCTCCAAAACTCAAGCCCTCATTGCTGTTTTTTCCTGATAGTGGGTCAACAGATCTTCTTCATTGAAATCATCTGGACTGTCAGAATCGTCACTGTCACAAAGACGCCACACAGAAACATTATCCATGAACCATGTCTGCCGCTTCAAGGTATTGACGATCCGGCCGAACAGACTAAAATCCCTCGCTCTGCCGCAGTCACGGAATACCAAAGCGCCGGAACCATCCTCCATACGGGGAAGGCCCACGGTTTGGAATGTATGATTGATTGTGTTGTAAATGCCATCCAGCCGGTACTTATTTTCGGCTGTGATTTTATCATCATTCATGCGAATAACCATTTTCAGCATGGTATCAGCCTCCCTTCTTGAATTATTATATCATTATAGAGCTGGTTCTACAATCTTGAAAATCTGAATTTTTTATGACGGGCTTCGGGTCATGCTGGCCCGAAGTGGTAAAAAAAGAGCAGGGCGGCAAGCCCCACAACGGAAGCCTGCCGCCCTCGTCTTACTTTGCCACCAGCTCGGAAAGCTCCCGCAGCACTTTTGACACCTCGCCCCACAGCTTTTCATAGTCCCGCTTCAATCCGTCGATTTCCTCCGGGTACACGCCATAGGTGTGTGCGTGTACGGCGACCTGATTGAGATTGTTGGAACAGCGCCGTTGCAGAGAGATCAATTCTTTTACGGGCGCAAGGTCGATGTGCAGGATATACCCGTTCAGAGCCATTTTCCGTACATAGGCCCCGGCGTTGGAAATGCCCGCCTCGGCCATCCGTTCATGGATGGCTGCCAGCTCGTCCGGCGTTACCATGACGTGCAGATGGACATTCCGCTTGCGGTTCTCCATCATCGTTCCAGCTCCCGGCCTTTCCGGCGCTTTTTGGGTTCCTTTACCTTATCCAGCGGTTTTGCGTCCAGCTCCGGGGGCGTGGGTTGGATGGGCGTGTTGTTGGGTACGCCGTCAATCATGTTGCAGTTCTGCTCCGTGGAGAGCTCGGCGGTTTTCAGATAGTTGTCTTTTTCGTGCATGGCGATCCTCCTTTATCGTTCCTCATGGTTTTTATGGCTCCGCTTCTGGCCGGGCTCCTTCGGGGGTTCCTGCCCTCTGGTTCCTTCTTTGAGCCGGGCGGTAATGGATGAGCGCACCCGGTCAGGATTGCCCGGTGCTGGTTTCAGTTCATAATCCTCCATTTGCTTTTCGGTCAGCGGCTTTGTGTAGGTCAGTTCGCCCCATGCCATCAGCCTGCCGTCTGCCACAGGACGCCGCCTGTCATCGTCGTAGTTGACAATGGAAAGAGGCTGGTTATCCGGCGGCTTCGGGTAAGTTCCTATGTCCACGGGCCGCTGGGTGGAATAATAGCGGTAAACGCCTTCCGGTCCCAGCTCGGTATGCTTGACCGCCGCATGGTAAAGCTGCTGATAATCGTCCACCCGGCGGTCAAAATCCCGCTGCGCCCATGCCTGGCTGTTTCCATAGCGGCCCCAGTAGTAATCCCGATGGCCGTTTTCCCCCTCGGTAAACTGCCAGGTCACAAAGGGGCTCGGCGCTCCCGGATTATGCCCAAGCGCAAAGCCGTGTCCAGTTTCAAAGGTGGCAGCTTTCAAAATCACATATCCTTGTACTGTCTCCAAGAGATCCCTCCTTTCTGTGCCTCGGGCCAACATGACCCGAAGTGCTGGATGTTACGAAATAAGAGGGCAGACCGGGGAGGAATGTAATAAGATATTCCCACCCCGGAAACACCCTCAAAAAAGCCCGGAATGTCAAGCCTTTGGAGGCGGCAAATCGTAACAGCCGCCCGGCCTTTTCTCCCGCATTTTCCTCATGCGTTCCCGGCTTTTCCGGCGGTTCCCTTCGGCCTTGCAGGCGTCGGAACAGTAGGCTTGACGCCCCTCGGGCAAAAACGCCTTTCCGCAGACCGCACAGGCCCGCAGCTCCGGGGAGATGCCTTCCGTTGTCAGCGACGCTTGAAGCTCCGGGTTAAGAGGCAGGACAGCCTCACGGAAATAACGGCAGTACGCCCCTGTCCAGCACTTGTGCAGCATATAGCAGGCACAGTCAAGAGGAAGGCACAGGCCGCTTTCCCGGTCATAGTTGGCGCACATCCCCGTGACCAGAGTGCGGATTTTCTTCTTCTCGTCACGGGTCAGCTCCCGGGCGTCCATTTATGACTTCGGGCCACGATGGCCCGAAGGGCGGGGCTCCACGATCAGCGCCCGGAACTTCTTCCGGCACTGTTTTTTCTTTCCTTTGCACTCCTTGTAGTAACGGCATCCCTTACAAGGATCGTCATTGTCCCAGCCGGGGTGCGGTACTTCCTTCATCATTCGTTCAAAAGGGCTGCTTGTAAAATTCATTCTCATTCCTCCGTATCTTCCTCCCACGGCGGGGTATCTTCGTCCTCGGGTTCCTCTGCGATCTCCTCCAGCTCCCCGTCCTCATATTCGCAGTAATCATCCTCCAAATCCGGGGCCTCATGCTTCGGCTTGTAAATCTTGAAATAGTAACCAATCCCACCGCCGGCCAGCACCACCGCACCGATCAGGAGCAGAGAGAGAAGGGGGCTGTCCTTTTTCTCCGGCTCGGGTTCCGGTACTTCCTCCACAGGTTCGGTGGGCTTTGGCTCTGGCTCCGGGGTCACTTCTTGGGGCGGTTCCTTACCCTGTTCGGCAAGAGGCAGAAGGTCGTCTGTGGTAACGGTATTGAGGAAATAGACGTTCTCGCTGGTTTTCTGTTTGTCGATCACCAGATAAAACACGCTCTCGTCTGCGGTGGTGATGGTGTAGAACTCTTTACCGTCCTCGTCGGTGGCGTTGTCCACCACGGTTCCCGTCCCGTCCGGGGTAAAGGGGTTCTGGGTTTCCGGCTCCGCTTCGGTTTCCACCGGGGCGGGAGCTGTCTCCGGCTGCGGCTCGCTGCTCTGGGCGTAGGCCGGGACCGTAAAGATCAGGCAACACAAAAGGCTGGCAGCCATCGCCGCCAGCCTGCGGTATTTAGTTTTCTTCATGGGCTGTGTCCTCCTTTTCGGGTGCCTCCGGCTTCGGGTCAGTATGGCCCGAAGCGGTAAGGCTGTTTTTGGGGTCATTCAAAAAAGCCATAAGCTGGGCGGGGGTCAGTTTGAGCGAGCGCACCGCCTGCACGATCTGGCTGTTTTCTTCCTCCTGTTTCTGCTTTTCCAGCTCCCGGATTTTGGCCTGCCACTCGGCTGCCTTCTCCCGGGCTTTTTCCAGTTCCTTATCGAGCTTGTCGATCTTGTTCATGCAAGGACTCCTTTCCTCTGGCTCACAAACGCCCGAAGGCATAGAAATGTGTCTGCCAGTAGCTTGAATTGATGTTTGCGTATTGGATGGGCGAACCACAATGAAGCATCATCCCGTCGCCCACATAAATCCCCACATGGGACACAGGGCCGGGGCTGTCATAGGTTCCCGTGAAAAAGATAATGTCGCCGGGCTTTGCCTCGGAGGGAGAAATGATAGCGCACTGGTTGTAAATGCCCTGCGCCGTGGTACGGGGCAGGTTGTGGACGCCGCTGGCCGTGTACACCCAGCAGACAAAGCCCGAACAGTCAAAGGAGGTGGACGGGCTGGAGCCGCCCCACACATAGGGCCAGCCGATATACTTTGTGGCTTCTTCCATGAGCGCCGCAAAAGCCGGGTCATCCAGCGCCTCGCCGGGTATCTCATAGCTGGGGCCGGTATCTTCGCCGCCGTTGTAAATCCCTTCCCACAGATAGGGCTTGTTGCCTTTGAGCTGCTGCATAACGGTGTAGATTTCCCGCTGCTGTTCGTTAAGCCTCGGCAGGATCACGGCAGGCAGCGTCTTGTTTGTGAGGGTCACATTTAAGATGTAATACTCATAGGGGACTTCCTCGGTGGTGGTTTCCCCTGTCTCCGGGTCGGTGCTGGTTTCGGTGCGGTAGCGTATCTCGACTTCCTCCGTCAAGGTCAGTTCATACTGTGCCTCAAAGATCTCCCGCAGCTCGTCCTGCACCTGTTCCCGGAAATACACATGGTACTTTGCCGAGAGATAGGACGCCAGCTCATAGGGGTTATGGCCGATCTCGTCCACGGAATAGCGGTACTCGTCATAGCCGGGATGGGTGCTTTCGATGTTTGCCACCGTCTGCGCCAGCTCGTTTTCCAGCGCCGTGTAGTCCTCGTCTACGCCCAGCAGGTCCGTATCCTCCGAGGCGTAGGAGGTGCCGGATAACGCATTGGCAAGGCCGCTGCCAAGCGTGGGGAAGATGGAGCTTACCGCCGACACAAGAAAACAGAGCAGCAACAGCAGGAGCAGGACCAGCACCGCCACGGGATGACGGGTCACAAACTGCGCCGCCCGCCGGGTCGCAGTTCCCGAAGCGGCAGCGGTTTTCTTTGCGGCCTTTGCGCCCTGTTTTGCAGCCGCCTTTGCTTCTTTGGAATACCGGCGTTTCAGTTTCCATTTCTGCTGCACACGGGAAAGCGGATTGCTGGCAAGCTCCGGGTGCTCGGAGGCCATCTTCTGAAAATCCATATTGGCCCGGGCTTTTATGTCCTTCCGTTCCCACTTTGCCACCTTCCGGGCCGGGTGTTCCTGCCAGCGGCGTTTGGCATACCGGGTCAGTTTCCGGGCTCCGGCCTCGGCCACAAGTTCCGACTTATGGGCTCCTTCCACACCCACATTTTCATGCTCGACTTCGTGGATCTTGTTGTGGACATAGAACCATGCTTCTGTACGGGCTCCCCGGACTGCCTTTTTTGCAAGCCCCGGCGGTTTCTTCGCTGCCCGTTTTGCCTCGGTCTTGTCCAGTTTCTCCCGAGCCTTTCCCAGCTTTTTCCCGGCGTGTTCCGCTTTTGCCTGTGCTTTCTGGTACTTGTCCTTTTTGCTCCCGGCATTCTCTGCGGAGCCCTCCGGCTCCTGTGCCTTGCTGGTATCCTGCGGCCCGCCCGCTTCATCCTCCTGCCTCATGCGGTCAGAGGGACGGCTTTTGCGGCTGTCCTCTTGAAACTTGCCGCTTTTGGACTTCGGGCCATCGTGGCCCGAAGGGCTGTCCTGCCCGGTATCCTCGTCCTCAAACCGCAGGCGTCGGGATGGTGCAGGGGAAGGCCCTTCCCGTTCCGCCGGTCCGGGGCGATTGCCCCCGGTATCCTCCGTCGGCCCCGGCCTTTGAAAACTCCGTTTGTCCGGTTTCTTTCCGATGATGTATCCCTCCTTTCCAAACCTCGGGCCAGCATGGCCCGAAGTGTGTTATGCCCGGTTCATTTCCTGTTTTTTGTCCTCCGGGCGGGTGGTCATAATGGCGTACAGCTCGGTGTTCTGCGGGAAGCGGTCAACAAACGGGATGGTGGTGTTCCCGAAGAACAGCAGCCCTTCGCCGGAATTGGTATGGGTCACATAGGAAAGCTGGTGGGGGCTGATCCCAAGCTGTTTGGCTAAAATCTGCCGGTCCCCCTGTGCCTGCGAGAGCAGCACAAGGAAGTCCGAGTTTTCAAAGATGTTCTCGATCTCCGGGCTTGCCAGAAAATCCTTTACGTTCTGCGTTAAAGCACTCGGAACGCACCCTTTTTTCCGCAGCATTTTCCAGATCGCTACACAATAGCTTGCCGTCAGACGGTCACGGAGCAGCACATGAAATTCGTCAAAGTAGCACCATGTAGCGATACCGCGGAGGAAATTCATGGACACCTGCGAGTTTACCAAGTCCTGCATAATGAGCATGGCAATCGTCCGAAGCCCGGCTCCCAGCTTTTTTAAGTCAAGGCATACCAGACGGCGGTTTAAGTCCACGTTGGTTTCATGGTTGAACACGTTAAGGGAACCGGACACATAGATTTCAAGAGCCGTCGCCAGCCGCACCGCCTCGCCCTCCGGCTGGGAACAGAGCAGGTCATACAGGGTTTGGAGGGTCGGCATTTTGCTTGTTTCCGGGTCCTGCAAGTGTTCCCGGTACATCTGGCGCACACAGCGGTCAATGACGGTACGCTCCACCGGCTGCAAGCCGTCCTTGCCGCCAACGATCAGCTCCATCAGCGACAGGATAAAGTCGGCTTTCAGCGCCATCGGGTTTTCCTCGTCGAAGCTCAAATCAATGTCCATCGGATTGATGTGGTGGGGGCTGTCCGGGGCGATCTCGATGACCTGTCCGCCCAGCCGCCTGATAAGGGGCGAATATTCGCCCATCGGGTCCACCACGATAATGCGGTCTTTTGTGGCAAGGAACACATTCACAAGCTCCCGCTTTGCGGCAAAGGATTTGCCGGAGCCAGGCACGCCGAGGAACAGGCCGTTGGGGTTTTTGAGCTTTTTCCGGTTCGCCATGATGACGTTATGGGAAAGTGCGTTGAGCCCGTAATAGACGGCTTCGCCATCCATGCGGAGCTCCTGCGTCATAAAGGGAACGAAAATGGCCGTGGAGCTGGTCGTCATGCCGCGCTTGATCTCAATGCCGTTATGGCCCAGCGGAAGGCTGGAAAGAAAACCGTCCTCCTGCTGGAAGTCCAGCCGCTTCAAGGTGCAGTTGTATTTCTGGACGATACCGGACACCGTGAACAGGTCATTGTCCAGCTCCCGGCGGGTCGGAGCCATGTTTACCACAAGGAAGGTCAGCAGGAACATTCTTTCATTCCGGCTCTGTAAATCTTCCAGAAGGGTCTTTGCGTCGTTGCTGTATGTTACGAGGTCGGGCGGAAGTATGTCCATGTCGTACCCTGACCGGGCTGCCTTCTTTTGTTCCTCCACCTTCATCTTGTCAATGTCGGAGACTTTGGCCTTGATGGATTTTACGGCGGCGGCCTGATCAACGGTCTGGATATGGAGGGTGATGGTCATTTCCGCATCCATTTCCAAAAGCTCCGCCAGCAGCTTGTCCGAGAGCTCCGAGGCCAAAATCTGCAAGTAGGAGGCAGCGCCCCAAGTCGTCCCCACCCGGAACAGTCGGCTGAAACGAAAATCGAAACTGTCCGGGGCGATAAAGTCTTTGGTGGAAAGCCCGGTTTTGGGGATCATATCCCATGAAAACCGGAAGGGGGAGCCGCTGCCGGGGTGGAGCTGCCCGTGAAGAAGCTCCAGCCGTTCCAGCCCTGAAAGGGAGCGGCACTTGACGCCCAGCTTTTTGAAGTTCCCGCAAATGTCCGCCTCTACACGTTCCAGCCTTGCCCTGGCGGTGGAAAGGTCGTCCACGTTCACGCCGAAGGTCAGGAGCTTTGTGCGGACAATGCCGTTGTTGCTTTTGGCGATCTGGTTTTCCAGCATTTCCACATACTCACACCGGACGCTGTTGTAATCGTCATCCTGCATGGGGATGTTCACGCTGTACCGGCTGCCCGGGCGGCTTCGGTGGTTGAGGAAGGAAAGCTGGAACGGAAGGCTGCTGTCAAAGTAGTTGAGGCAGGCGCTCCACCCGTCAAAGATGGCCGCCTGATCTTCGGACTGTGCGAGCTGGTAGTTGATGTCCTCGTATTCAATGGTTTTGGTGTAATAGCGGTCCGTTACCCGGCACACCCCATCCCGGTACATTTCCCGGTAAGGGAGGGTCTGCTGGGCGGTGGTGGGAATGTTCTTTCCCTTTGTGAACAGGCCGGTAAGGCCCTGCTTTTCAGGCTTTCTGCCTGCGGGCTTTCCGGCCCTTCTGCTGTTTTGCAATCGGCTGCGCCTCCTTTCTGGCGCTAAGCAGCGCATAGAAGTTTTCGGTTTTGTAAGGCCGCACCCGGGGATAGAGGAACCGGGTGCGGATGATGTTTTTCAGCACTTTTTCCAATGGCAGGCCGTCCCGCTCATACATAGCCAGAAAGAAGAACGGGAGCATGAGGCCGATCATTAGGAACATGGCGGCGCTGTTCCCGATACTGTCACGGGAAAGCAGGTAGGCCGGGAGCCCCACCGCCGCTGCGCCGGAAAAACAAACAAGCTGGCGCTTCGTCAGATTGAAGGCCAGCTTTGTCTTAATTTTGGAAAGGTCTTTTGGTACTGGCACATAGGCCATTTGGGTACACCTCCTTTACTGCTTCGGGCCAGCATGGCCCGAGGTCATCTTGCGGCCTCTTTGGCCGGGGCTGTACTGCGGGCGGCTTCGGCGGCCTTACGTCCGCTCTGCCTTGCCCGCCAGTATTCGGGATTATACTGCCGGATGGACTGGTTGAGGTTTTCTTCAAACTGCCCTTTGTCCTTAATGCGGTCAGGTATGTTCCACAGCTTTTTGTCCAACAGTTCCCGGAGCACCACACTTTCCTGCGCGTCCTCCTCATAGCAGATATAGCCCTTATCCTTGAAGCCGCACTTTTTCGCTGCTGGGGAGAGGACGGCGGCTACCTCGTTTGCCACCATCGTTCCGCCGTGGCTGGCGGTAGATACCAGAAACACCCCTGGACAGAGGGTTTCACAGCTCTGCACATCACCCCACGGGGAACTTTTCGGCGCATGGAACATTCCGCCCGTCCGGCTCCGGTCCGCCTGCATGAGCGCCGCCTTTTCCAATATGGCGCGAAGTTCCGGGGAAAAGTAGGCGTATTCCCGCAGGACACGGGCGGCCTCCCCGCCGCAGGCGTTCATCAACAGGGTATAGGCATCGCTGTCCGCTTTGGTACAGCGGCCCAGCAGTTTTCCGTCGTAATAGCAGGCCGCGTCATAGCCCGTCCGTTTGCGTGGCATGGTTCCCGCCTCCTTTCTGCTTCGGGCCAGCATGGCCCGAGGTCAACGCTCTGCGCTGCGGCTGGGCTTTTCCTTCGGAGGCCGTTCTGCCTTTGCCTGTTCGGCAGCCGCTTTTCCGGCTTTGAGCTGGTCGCTGATGGATGCACGCCCCACAGAGCCACGCTCCGCCATCTGTTCCAGCTTTGCCTCATAGGCTTGCAGAACAGCGGTGTTGAGCTGTTCCCGGAACTCCTTTGTGACAGGGTAGGCCATATCCCGGTAGCCGCCTTTGCCGTCTGGCTGGCTGGGCATCCCAAGAAAGAGCCCCTTGCTGCCCTGTACGATTTTCAGATTTTCCACCACAAAGCAGTCATTGAATTTCACGCTGGCAAAGCCCATGAGGTTTTTCACAGGTTCGATGACCCGCACGCTTACATCCAGCTTTATAGGGGCAGCTGGTGTTCCGCCCGCATTTTTTTCCTGCATGGATTTCTCCTTTCCGCTTCGGGTCAGCATGACCCGAAGCTGTTACAAGTTTACAGTGCTTTCAACTTCGTTTCCCCACACGTCCCATCCGGGCTTTTTTTCTCTGGCGAACAATTCCACTCGTGGTATATCGCCCATCAGTTCTACAATTTTCCGCCTGGCCTCGTCCGGCTTTTTACTGTGGCGCTCTATCGGGGAAACAATAAGCTGGTGAACACCGGTAGACTTACGCTTCGGATGTCCTTTTACTGCTAAAAGACAAATTTCTGCATTGCCTCTGGTCCAATACCCCAGACCGTAAAACCATGAGTAGGAGCGCCGGTTCCTCTTTATCCATACAAAAGCCACAGAACGATAAGAAAAGCCCCATGCTTTAATGACCTTTAAGGCTTCCGGCAGTTGTGGGAATGTTGCCCACAGAAACAAAACGCTGTCTTTTGCAGCCAAGTCGGCCACTGGAAGGGAACAAATTTCTTCAATACTCATAGTGGGATAATGAAGCTCTGCTGATCCCTGCCTGTTTTTCTGCTCATACCGCCACGGTGGATCTGCATAGATTATCGAAAATTTTTCTTTCGGCATGATCCTCCTTTCCGCTTCGGGTCAGCATGGCCCGAAGTCTCTTAATGGCAGCCGAAGATGGATTTTGCAAGACTGCCTGTTTTGAATAAGGTAAAACACAGCAGCACCGTATATCCCACGCAGCCCCAGATCGCCCCGATGGGGTCGCCGTCGGTGGCGATACTCTGGATCAGCACCGCATAGATTGCGACACAGACTAAGATCAACAGACCTTGAAAGCCCACCGCAAAGAGGGAGCGGAAATAGTTCTGCCCCATGTGTCCGGTTTCCCTGTTGGGGACTGTGGCAAACGGGATAGGCGCTAAACTTGTGAGTAAATAGATTTCAGTCATACGGCCATATACGATGACGAAGATCACGATATTTAAGGCAATCATGGTAAGCTGGATCAGGAAGGATTGTAGCCAGAGTCCGAACAGAGGACCCAACTCCATCGCTTCAAGTTCTGTCCGTAGACTGTCCAGCACATCCGGCGTGATCTCTGTCCCGTTCTGGATAATGCCCGCTGACTGCTGTATCACATGCTGGCTCACATCAAAGACCGCCAGCACGATATTGAAGGTATTCGTCAGGATCATCACAGCCACAAAGGTTTTGAACACCCACTTAAAAAACATCCATGTGTCAACTTCATGGAGGTTGTTGCGTTCTATGAGCATCTGTATCAGCTCATAGGTCATTACAAAAGTGAGGATGACCCCGGCGATTGGCAGGATGGCAGTTTCAGAGATCTGTCGTATCATGGAAAAGACCCCGGCGTTCCAGTCCGCCGGGGTCGTGCCGACCTGTGTGGCGATCTCGCCAACGCTCTGATTGACGTTATCGAAAAGGCCGTCCAGATTTCCCATGATACCATCGACGAGCAGACCTTTCAGCCATTCAACGATTGCGTCGATGATAAAGTCCATACATCAGCTCCTTCTGGAAAAAGGGACAACGGGTGACACTTAGCTGAACAGACCGGACAGCAGAGGGATAAGCTGAAGGCCGATCAGAACGACACCGCCGCCAGCCATGAGCTGTTTTATCCCCAATTAGGTGTAAAACTCTGCTCGATGGCGGGCGGCGGCGTACAAAAAATCTATATGGTGTTTTTAAGAGAACCGTCCCGGCGGGACAGGTCAGGCAGTGACCTGTTCCACCTCCGGGATGGGTTTGAGATTAAAATGAATTTCGATAGAAATGTGTCTTGTTTTATCTTCGTCAATGCGCTCATGCACGACGATTTCTTTGATTAAGCGGTTGAGGGTAGCTGCGTCCAGCTCTGTGATGTTGGCGTATTCCTGAATGGCTTCCACCCATTGTTTTGCGTCATTGGCAAGCTGGACTTCATCGGACAGCCGCTTTCTGCCCTCGGACACTTTTGTTTTAAGCTCCGTCTGCTCGGTCTGTGTCTTTTCCAGCATGGTGTTGAAATTCTGTTCACTGATACGCCCTGCAATCATATCCTCATAAAGCCGCATTACCATTTTGTCCAGAACCTCAATCCGTTCCTCGTCCCTTGTGAGGGAGCGTTCCATTGCTTCCCGCTGTTCCCGCTGCTCGGCTTCACAGGTATTGGTCAGGCGGTCGGCAACCGCTTCCCCGTCCATCAGGGCAGCTCTGGCACATTCCCGGATTTTCCGCAGCACATGGCTGTAAAGGGTGTCATAGTCAATCCGATGCTGGGTGCAGTGGTTCTTTCCAAAGGCATTGTAGGTCTTGCAGGAATAAATCTGCTGGGGATGTTTTGCGTTTGTGTAGCGTACCGTCAGCGACTTCCCACACTCGCCGCATTTTATCAGTCCGGCAAACAGGCTGATTTCATTGGTCTGCCCCGGACGCTGGCGGGATTTCAGCTTATTCTGCACAATGTCAAAGCTCATGCGGTCAATCAGCGGTTCATGCTGCCCCTCCACCACAATCCAGTCCTCCGGCTTCTTTTCACCAATCGTGCCGATTTTGAAACGGTAGTCCTTTTTCTGGGAAGCAATCGCCCCAGTGTAGACGGGATTCATCAAAAGGTCTTTGATAACTGAGAAGTCCCACATATACCGCCCATTTTCCGGGTCTTTCTTTTCCCATTTGGTACGGGTATTGCGAAGCCCCCGTTCCCGGTTCCACCATGTGGGGCAGGGGATTTTTTCTTCCTCCAGCCGTCTGCGGATATAGTTCGGACCATGACCGTTCAGGGCATATCCGAAAATCAGCCGCACAATCGGGGCGGTTTCCTCGTCAATGAGCAGATGGTTTTTGTCCTCCGGGTCTTTCCGATACCCAAACGGGGCAAGACACCCGGTAAACTGTCCTTTCTGCGCTTTCAGAAGATAAGAGGAATGGACTTTCTTGGAAATATCCTTACTGTACATCTCGTTCAGGATATTCTTGAACGGGGCGATGTCGTTGTTATCCCGCAGGGTGTCGATACCGTCATTCATGGCAATATAGCGGACACCGTTTCTTGGGAAAAAGTCCTCAATCAAATGCCCGGTTTG